>URUX01000160.1 GCA_900551135.1 uncultured Clostridium sp. | reverse complement strand
CGTTTAATGGTTTTAATATCCGGGCTGCGCCAATGGCTATCGATCCGGTTCCAGCGCCTATATCATAAAAACAGGCTCCCTGATGCAGACCCAGTTTTGCCAGCGCTATGGTACGAATCTCTTCTTTTGTCATTGGGACGTTTCCACGGATAAAGTCCGGATCTTTTAAGGAAAATCCAGTAATATCAAAGGATGGAGACCCTTCCGGACCAGGATTTTCTGCAAAACAGCAGACCAGTCTTCCCAGCTTTTCCAGTTCCTGCGCCCGCTGTCCAGAAAGTTGATCTGCCCTTCCTGATACAATCTGTTCCTGCGGATAAGACAAATCCGAACCAAAGGTCAGCATACACAGTTCCAATCCATTTTCAGCCAAATCCCTGCATAGTTTCCAGGGTGCAACCTGTCCGCCCAGCAAAAAAAAGCAGAGTCGGTTTTCCCTTACCAGCCTGATATAGTCTTCATTTCTTCCATGAAGGCTGATAATTCTGGCATCCTGCCAATCCTTTCCCAGTCTGGATGCAAAATAGGAAACTGAGGAAATTCCTGCCAGGATAACCACGTTCCAGCCTGATGCCTCCAGCCTTTCCTTTACCTTTTTTGCCCCGCTGTAAAACCCTGTGTCCCCGGAAAAAAGCACCGCTCCGGAACGGATATTCCTTCTGTTTTCCTCCAGCCAGCCACTGATTTCTTCTGCATCATAACACTCCAGCACCCGTTTTCCAGTCAGCAGGTTTTCCACGCTGTTTAACATTCTTCCAGCGCCCGCAACCGCATCAGCCTGTATAATGGCTCTCTGGGCGGACAGAGTCAGCTGTCCCTGTCCGCCCATACCGATTCCCACCAGATAAATCACAGGCATATTACTTCTGATTTCTTCTCTCATACCAGGTCATCACCTCTTCTACACTCATTCCCGTCTCTTCTTCCGGCCGGTCAATCACCAGCGCCGGAATGCCTGCCGCGGCAGCAGCTTTCAGTTTTTCCAAAAAGCCGCCTTCTTTTCCTCCATCCTTGGTCACCAGAAACTGACAGTCATATTCCTGAATCATGGCCAGATTCATCTGTTCCGAAAAAGGGCCCTGCGCTCCTATCACATGACGTCCTTTTAAGCCGATTTTTCCGCAGGCCTCCAAAACAGACGGAAGCGGCAGCACTCTGGCATAGATTCTGTTTTTGTAATCTGGAATCCGGGTAAATGCCGCCAGTTCTTTACTTCCCGTAGTGAGAAAAATCCGGCCTTTTTTATGCATGAGCCATTCTGCTGCCTCTTCTGCTGAAGAAACATGCACCATCCAAGGTTCCAGCACCTTCTTTTCATCTTCTGAAATCATCTCTTCCGGCCTTTGGCATCTGATTTTGGGAATCTGCGTCTCTCTGCAGGCCCACTCAATCTGTCTGGTAACTTCTCTGGCATATGGATGGGTGGCATCAATCACCAGCCCAATCTGATTTTTCAGAAAAAAATCTGCCATCTCTTTTCCATCCATCCGGCCTGTGTGAACCTGAATGTCTTCCATTTCACGCAGAGTTTCCCTTCCATATTCCGTGGCTACACAGACCATAACCTTACAGCCGGACTCTTCCAGCCTCCGAGCTAAAATCCGGCCTTCCGTAGTTCCTCCAAACACCAGAATGTTATCCATGCTGATAGCCTCTGGGCGTCACCATATAATCTCCTATTTTTTGGGTAGAAGAATTTCCAATAAATACCGTAGTAAACATGTCTGTGGCGGTATCCTTCAGCGTCTCCAGGTTCATAATCTCCATCTCTTCTCCCTGGCGTCCAATGCTTCTTACCACTCCGCACACGGTATCCGGAGAACGGAATTGCAGTATAATCTCACAGGCATGCTTCAGATAATCCCCCCTTTTCTTGCTGGACGGATTATAAATACAGATGACAAAATCTGCTTCTGCCGCTGCCTTTACTCTCCTTTCAATGACTTCCATTGGTGTCAGCAGATCACTTAAACTTATGACTGCAAAATCGTGAATCAGCGGCGCTCCCAGCACTGCGCCTCCGGCACAGGCCGCCGTAACTCCCGGAATCACCTGAATCTTAACGTTCGGGTACTCTGGAGCCAGTTCCAAAATCAGCCCTGCCATACCGTAAACTCCGGCATCCCCGCTGCACACCATAGAAACCTTCCGCCCTTTGGCAGCTTCCTCAAGAGCCATCCGGCACCGTTCTACCTCCTGGCGCATGGGTGTCGTCAAAAACTCTTTGTCTCCAAAATGCTCCTTAATCAAATCCACATACACCGTATAACCGGCAATGACATCGCTGCGCCTTAATACTTCTGCCGCTTCGATGGTCATTTTCTCATAAGCGCCCGGGCCAATTCCTACCACATATAAATATCCTGGCATCCTGTTACCTCCTGCATCTGCTTTTTTGAGTCTGTATTCTCTCTGAATCCATTCTTCTTTCTATATGACATCTTCCTTCTTTCCCGTCCGGTATCCGGTAGTAAACTCCGGATGGTACAGACAGGAACGTTCATAATCCTTCTGGGCAACAGCCTGTCCGACAACGATTAATGCCATACGGTTAATCCCTTCTTTCTCAGCTTCCCGTGCCAGAGTTCCCACCGTACATAAAATCACCTTTTCATCCGGCCAGGTCGCTTTATAAACAATGGCTGCCGGAGTATCCGGTTTATAACCTCCTGCCACCAGTTCTGCGCTTAGCTGTTCCAGCATTCCGGCGCTTAAGAATATGGTCATGGTAGCCTGATGGGCGGCAAAGGAGCGAATGCTCTCCCTCTCCGGAACCCCGGTTCTACCGGCCATTCGGGTAATTATCACGCTTTGGGAAATCTCCGGAAGGGTGTATTCCATTTTTAGAGCTGCTGCCGCGCCGCAAAAAGAGGATACACCAGGACAGATCTCATAAGGAATCTGAAGTCTGTCCAATTCATCCATCTGTTCCCGAATGGCTCCATATACGCAGGGATCGCCTGTATGGAGGCGGACAGTCATGAGTCCCTGATCTTCTGCATGACGAACTGTCTCGATTACTTCTTCCAGCGTCATGGACGCACTGTCATAAATCTGGCAATTTTTTTTTGCCATTTTCAATAAAGCCGGATTTACCAGAGACCCTGCATAAATAATCACATCTGCGCGCTCTAACAATCTGGCTCCCCTGAGAGTAATTAAATCTTCTGCCCCTGGTCCTGCGCCTACTATATATACCATGATCCTACTCCTTATCTCTTACAATAAACAGCGAATAATACCCTGCATGTTCGTCGATTTCTTCTGCTGACCGATAGATGGTTTCTCCTTCCATCCCACAGCGCTGTACCCCGGACACCTGCTTTTCTTCCTGAATTAACAGTTCCTTTACTGCTGACAGTTTCTTTCCGGATTTCATTAAAACCTTTACTCCTGAAAGCTTTAATCCCTCTTTAATCTGGTAGGTGGCAGGCAGAATGTGAAGTTCTTCTGCTCCGCTTACTAAGGATCGGTTCAGCCTGGCTGCCGCTGCACAAAAAGAAGGCACCCCGCTTATAATCTCTGCTTTTTCACCAGCATCCCGAACCCGATCATATACGTATAAACAGGTCGAATACACCGTAGCATCTCCCAGGGTTAAAAATGCCACGTTTTTTCCGTCTGAAAGTTTTTCCCGAATCTTTTCCGCAGCAGCATCATGACATGTTTTTAAGATGTTTTTGTCCTTTGTCATAGGCATGGGAAGGCACAAAATTTCCTTCTCTGCAATCTCCGGTACTGCCTGAACTGCTATTTCATAGGCCACACAGTCTTCCAATGACTCATTCGGAAGGGCGATCACCTGACATTCTTTTATGATTCTGACTGCCTTTACAGTCATTAATTCCGGATCTCCAGGGCCTACGCTGACCCCGTAAAGAGTTCCCCGGTTCTGGCTTCCATCTAAGTAATTCCCACTATTTTTCATATTCATTCAGCTTAGAAATGTCTCTAACAGGGATCGGGCTCCCTCCGTCATTCCCAGCACTCCTTTCTGATTGGTAAAAAGGACGGCTTCTGCCTGAAAGCTGCCCTGCGCTCTTTTCTTTAGATAAAATTCAATCCGGCTCATGATTTTTTCCATTACCGGTTTAAAAAGTTCCTCCTGTTCCAGGATATCAAATGCCTGCTCTACAGTAATCGATTCCAGTACTTGTCGGACTGCCGCCGCTCCTGCTCCGCAGGCTCCTGCCCAGGCAGCGATAATTTCCATTCTTCCGTCAGCCATAGAGGAATGGGTATTCATAATACCGGCAGCCAGTTTAATCAGCTTCCCGCCATGGCCAATCAGAAGGACTTTCTGAAATCCCAATTCTCCGGCCATATCCAGGGTTTCTCCAATGTAATTCGAACACTTTACTGCTTTTTGCGGTTCCACGCCCAGCCGTTCTTTCAGAAATGCTTCCCCATAGTTTCCCGGAACCAGCAGCAGATTCTTCTCCCCAAACGCTGCTTTCTGCTTTATGGAGAGCCGGATGGTTTCAATTAATGCTGCTTCGCTCATGGGTTCTACGATTCCGCTGGTTCCCAATATCGAAATCCCCCCTGTAATTCCCAGACATGGATTAAACGTTTTCTTCGCTATTTCTTCTCCTTCCGGAATCGAGACGGTAATTTTTAATCTGCCTGTAAATCCTGTCTCCTCGCAAATCTTCTCTGCTTCCCGAAATATCATAGTTCTGGGAACCGGATTAATAGCGGCTTTTCCTGCCGGACAGGAAAGTCCCGGTTTGGTTACCCGTCCAATCCCCTGTCCTCCGTCCAGATAAATCTCCGGGGTCTGTTCATTTCTATAACAGGATTCTGGCGTCTTGCCATCTGTCTGGTATTCTGCTCTGGCATATACCAATACTCCGTCTGTAGCATCCGGATCGTCTCCGGCATTTTTCCTCACCGCACAGGAAACAGCTGCGTTTTCCTGAACAATCTCTTCCACCGGAAGACGAAGGCCGATTCCTTTCGGGGTCATCAGTTCTGCTTCTTCCGTCCTTTCTCCTGTCAGCAGCATCCGTACTGCTGCCTGAGCAGCAGCGGCGGCACAGGAGCCAGTAGTAAATCCGCGGCGCAGTCTTTTCTGGTTACGATATACATAGGACTCTTCCGTCTGTCCGGTTATTTTCATTCTCTGACGGCCTATGTATTCGGAGCATTTCTTCTTGTATTCGTAGGAATCGGATCTATGCTCTACAATATCCAGCAGGCAGTTGCGAACTTTGAATATGTGCTTGGATTTATCAGCCTTATATTTGTCGGATTAGTGCCGATCCTGACTATGAGAGTTCTGGCAGAAGAGCGAAAACAGAGAACAGACCAACTTCTTTATTCGCTGCCGATTA
>URUX01000159.1 GCA_900551135.1 uncultured Clostridium sp. | reverse complement strand
ACCACCTTGCCAAGGTGGGGGCCGCGGGTTCGAATCCCGTCTCGCGCTCTTTTTATTGGCTGGGATTGCTTGAATGTTCAAGGGTTCCGGCCTTTTTTGTTATCTGAAAATCGGTAGACACTTGTAGACAGGAAGAAAATACTGCAATTTATGCGGTTATGGAAGAATAAATGAAATCCCTCTGGATTGAGACTTTACTTTTTTTCCGTTCTATATTAATATTATAACCATGCCGCAAAATGCGGCGGGATGCGGAAATGGTAGGCAGAACGGATTCGCATACCGAAGAAGAAACAAAGAAGAAGGAAGTTAGGTATGGAAAGAGAAAATTTTAAATCAAGGCTGGGATTTATCTTAATCTCTGCCGGATGTGCCATTGGAATCGGAAACGTATGGAAATTTCCTTATGTGACCGGACAAAATGGCGGTGGTATTTTTGTATTGTTTTATCTGTTTTTCCTGATTGCGATAGGAGTTCCGGTATTAACCATGGAATTTGCAGTAGGGCGGGCCAGCAGAAAGAGTCCTGTCTGCTGCTATCAGGAACTGGAAAAACCAGGCAGCAAGTGGCATCTGCATGGTTATGTGGCAATGTTTGGAAATTATATGCTGATGATGTTTTACACATCAGTTGCGGGATGGATGCTGTGTTATTTCTTTAAATTTTTGAAGAATGATTTTGTAGGTCTCAATACAGAGGCAGTTGCCGGAGAATTTTCCAAAATGCTGGGAGATCCGGTCAGCATGACTTTTTGGATGGCAGTTATTGTAGCAGTAGGATTTTTCATCTGCTCCATGGGTCTTCAGGCTGGAGTAGAACGCATTACCAAGGTTATGATGATAGGGCTGCTGGCTTTGATTGTAGTGTTAGCAGTAAACAGCATTACGCTGGACGGCGGCATGGAAGGACTGAAATTTTATCTGGTTCCGGATTGGAGCAAGGTAGAGGAAGTCGGATTAATGAACGTAATTATTGCTGCCATGAATCAGTCATTTTTTACCTTAAGCCTTGGTATCGGCGCTATGGCTATTTTTGGAAGCTACATGGGAAAAGACAGAAGTCTGACAGGAGAATCGGTAAGAATCGCTATTTTGGATACGTTTGTAGCAATTACCTCCGGATTAATTATTTTCCCAGCCTGCTTTGCTTTTGGAGTAGATCCCAAAGCAGGTCCGGAACTGATTTTTATTACTCTGCCGAACGTATTTAATGCAATGGCAGGAGGACGGTTCTGGGGAGCATTATTCTTTGTATTTATGACCTTTGCGGCATTCTCCACCATTGTAGCAGTATTTGAAAATATTATGGCCTGCTGCATGGATAAGTGGCACTGGGGCCGTAAAAAAGCTGCTTTAATCAATGGTATCATTATTTTTGCAGCATCTATTCCATGTGTGCTGGGATATAACCTGTGGAGCGGGTTCCAGCCAAGAGGAGCAGGAAGTGCCATTTTGGATTTGGAAGACTTTATTGTCAGCAGTCTGCTGCTGCCGGGCGGATCTCTCGTATTCCTTTTGTTCTGTGTTACCAGATGGGGATGGGGATTTGACAATTATCTGGCAGAAGCCAATACAGGCGAGGGTCTGAAAATGCCGAGAGCATTAAGGTGGTATGTAACATTTGTAATTCCGGCAGTGATTCTGGTCATTTTAGTATTAGGATTAAAATAACAGAAAAGTATGGGGACATGGCTTTTGAGATACAGAGCTGTGTCCTTTTTCAGTTGCCATAAAGATTTTTTTGTACTATAATTGAAAAATTACGGAGGGAAATAGTAGATGAAAATACGGAATACAGAAAGACGCCGGCAGGTTTTGTTTATCTTGCTGATTTTGTATATCGCCGTGATTTACAGCCGCTCCATGAAACCGGCAGTTCAATCTTCCATGGAAAGTGGAGCAGTCCTGGAGATGGCAATTGAATTATTAGAGCATGCCGGAATTCAGAGCAGCTGGCTGACAGATCATATTGTGCGGAAGACCGCACATTTTGTGGAATATGCGGGTATGGGGCTGCTGCTTTATTTGAATCTCTCCAATATGAGAGAGAGGCGTGAAAAGTGGCTGACTGGCATGTTAGCGGTGATTGCAGTTCCCCTGATAGATGAGACGATACAGTTATTTTCGGCAGGGAGAGCTGGTATGATACAGGATGTATGGCTGGATATGAGCGGCGCAGCAGCTGGATTAGCTATGGCAGGAATGCTGGCTGTGCTATGGCAGCGAATAAGGAGGAAACATTGAGTGTAAACTATAAAATGGTACTGCAGTATGATGGAAGCCGGTACGATGGCTGGCAGAAGCAGGTTACCACAGATAAAACAATTCAGGGAAAAATGGAATCCGTGTTAAGCCGCATGGCAGGAGAAACGGTAGAGGTTCATGGTTCTGGAAGAACCGATAAAGGAGTTCATGCAGCAGGGCAGACGGCCAATTTTTATCTTCCGTATAAGATGGATGAAAATGAGATTAAAACCTATTGTAATACCTATCTTCCAGAAGATATCGCCGTGTTATCTGTAGAAGCGGCCCCTTTCCGTTTTCACAGCAGGCTTCATGCAGTGAGAAAGACATATGCTTACCATATTGAAATGGGTGAAAAAAAGGATGTGTTTGCCAGAAAGTATACCTATGGTTTGGGAAAGCCACTGGATATTGATAAAATGAAAACAGCTTCCCGGTTTTTGCTGGGAACCCATGATTTTAAAAGCTTTTGCGGAAATAGAAAAATGAAAAAAAGTACGGTCCGGACAATCGAGAAGATTGATTTTGAAAAACAGGGCACGAAACTGACAATCCGTTATACCGGCAATGGATTTTTGCAGTACATGGTTCGGATTCTTACCGGAACATTGATTGAAGTAGGACTGGGGGAGAGAAGCCCGGAAAGCATGAAAGAGATATTGGAAGCATTATCCAGAGAACAGGCGGGGTCGGCGGCACCGCCTGAGGGGTTATGTCTGGAAGTGGTAGAATACGGAAATATTTTTGGCAGTCTGCAATAACTTTACAGATAACTGCATTAACTAATTAGGAAAGGAATTTCGTACCATGTTGCCATTGAATGTGAATGGCTTTGGGGGGAGCCCAGAATCAAGCAGCTTTGATGGGGATTTACTGTTAAGCCGTATTGCCAATGGAGATCAGGAAGCATTCCTGAAATTATATCAGCATACAGCTAGAAACGTCTACAGCTTTATTTTATCCATATTAAAAAGTCCTCAGGACGCAGAGGAAGTGATGCAGGAGACCTATATAAAAGTATGGGTTTCTGCGCCTGCCTACCATTCCAGGGGAAAGCCATTAGCATGGATGTTTACCATAGCACGCAACCTGTGTTATATGAAGTTTCGGGAGCAGAAACGTCAGTCCGATTTGAGTTTAGAGGATTTAAGCGGGGAAGAGCAGGGAGACATTTGCCGACAGCTTGAACAGGCGGCAGATAAAGCAGTACTGGAAGCTGCCCTGGCGATTTTAAAAGAAGAAGAACGGGAGATTGTCCTGCTTCATGCCGGAGCAGGGATGAAACACCGCGAGATAGCAGCCAGCCTGGGGATGCCTCTGGCAACCGTATTGTCAAAATACAATCGGGCAATAAAAAAATTAAAACAGTATTTAAGAGAGGAGTAAGAATATGAATGCTAAGCAGACTTGGAACAGACAACAGATAGAAGAGCACCTGCAGTCTGCCATTACAGAACTTACTCCTGATATATGGGACAGATTGGAACTGGAACTGCCCCAGCAGGAATCCTGTCAGCTAAATACACAGGGAAAACAGAAACTGGATCAGAAAGAGAAGGCAAATTTAATTTGGCCATTTTTCAGGAAAACCGGAAATCTGGCCGCGGCTGCCTGTTTGGGAATTGTGCTTGCTGGAGGCGGTTATTATTATGAATTTAGACAGATTGTGACTGTAGTGGGATTGGATGTAAATCCAAGTATCGAGTTTTCCTTAAACCGCAGAGACAGGGTAGTAGAGAGTCGGGCTGTAAATGAAGATGGTCAGGCAGTAATTTCCAAACAGGAAGTCAAGGGTCGTAAACTGGAAGAAGCAGTAGATTCTGTGATTACCAGAATGGCAGACGAAGGCTATTTAAAAAAGAACAAAGAGCAGAAAAGTACGGTTCTGGTTACGGTTGCATCCAAAAAGAAAGAGGATAAAAAAGAGAAACTGCGGCAGACCATTTCCTCTAATGTGGAAATTTCTCTTGCATCCAATGAGATCGAGGCTGTAGTGTACGAACAGACCGTGACGGCAGATGAGGCGGCTCGTCAGGAAGTTCTGGAGATTGCAGAAGAATATCAGATTTCCCAGGGAAAGGCATCATTTATTCAGTCCTTGGTAGAAGAAAATGAAAGTGTCAGTATAGAAGATGTTCCTCAGTTGGCTATGATGACTATGGGGGAAATTTCTGAACAGATTGATGAACATGCATATCAGCTGAAACATGAAGTTAAGGTGACTTCAGTTACAGAAGAAACCATTCGTCAGGTGAAAGACAGCCGGATGCCGGATGGGGATTCCATGACGGCAGAAGTTCAATATGCAGAAGAAGATAGGATTCCAAAGCCTGAAGAGATGGTGGTAGCGCCATTAGAGGGAGGAGAACAGGAGAGTCTGGCAGAACCGGAGAAATCTGAAGAACCAGAGAAATTTGCAGAACCAGAAAAGCTGCCGGAGAATGTGGAAACAATGCCAATCAGGCCAGAAAAGACAGAGTTACCAGAACTGAAGGAAACAGAAGCAAAAGAAACAGAAGCAAAAGAAACAGAAGCCGAAGAGACAGAGGCAAAAGAGACAGAAGCGGAAGAGACGGAAGCCGAGGAAACAGAACCGGAGAAAATAGAATCGGAAGAAGCCGAAGAGACAGAAGCCGAGGAAACAGAATCGGAAGAAGCGGAAGAGACAAAAGCCGAAGAAACAAAAGCAGGGGAAACAGAACCGGAAGAAACAGCAAAGCCAGAAACTGAGATGAAACCAGCCGGAGTGAGAAGGCCAGAGACGATATGGACAGATTCGGAGCCCATTGAAACCAGGGAACAGGAGGCCATTCGAATAGATGAGGAAACGCCGGCTGTTATTAACCGGGATCGGGCTCATAAGATATTAGAAGAATTGAAAGAAAAAGAATGGATTTGGAAAGATGACATCGTTTCCGGAATGCTTCCAGGGCCAGGAACGGTTCAGTGGGGATGCGATACAGAGTGGGAGAAAAATACCCCGGAATTCTGTGGGCCTGGAAAAGTCTGTACAAAAAAATCTTTAAAAAATTAAAAAAACGCTTGACCAACGAGTAATATTATTGTATAATACACTCGTTGCGTTGATGGGCTATCGCCAAATGGTAAGGCAACGGACTCTGACTCCGTCATTTCAAGGTTCGAATC
>URUX01000158.1 GCA_900551135.1 uncultured Clostridium sp. | reverse complement strand
CCTTCCAACATGCAGATTTATTAGTAAGATTCATAAAACCTGCTTTTCATTGTAATGGCTCTTTTTAAAAAAGTAAAGACTAAATATAAAAAAAATAACAGGAGGCCTGGAATTTTTCCAGCCTCCTGTCAGAAGAGTCATTCTCTACCGGTTATCCGCGTGTCTTAATTCTCTGTTATTTTTTCTGTCGCCTCATAAGTATCTTTATTAATGGTATACTTTACGCCGTCAATTTCTACTGTACCGCTTCTCTTTACAGAACCGCTGCGATTTACTGCCACCTGGGTTCCTGCCTGAATCAGAACCTTTTTGCCGCTCTCATCTGTAATGTCCTGACTGGTGGTATACAGCATGTAGGTACTGCCGTCTTCTGCGTCTACCCGCTTGCCTTCTTCATCATAAATCGCTCCGCTTACCAGTGCATTGGTATATGCCTGACCGCTCTTCTTAAAGTAGTAAGTCGTTTTCTCACCTTCATCATCGTATTCGGTCTTTCCAGTCTGCATCTGGCCGTTGTCAGATCCATCTGCTGTACTGAAATAGTAGATTCCTTCATTTACCAGCTTACTTCCGCCAGAGCGGTATGCTTCTCCGTCTAACCGGAATACGCCGTCTAAAACCCGGCCATTCCCATCAAACAGGTAGGTCTTATTCTTAATTACCTTTGCCGCTACATTATAATAAACGTCGCCAGTATAAAGATCTGTTGCGGTAACACCTTCCGCATTCTGAGCCTTGGCATCCTTGGCCTCATCATTAAAGGCCTCACCCTTGGAACTTAAATAGAACCAGTACTGGTCGCCTTCCTGATCCTTATCTTCCGGATCATAGGTATAAATCCATCCGGATCTGCGGTATCCGATATCTTCTGTGTAGAACGCTGCTGCATCGGTTGCAATCTGCACCGTTGTGCCGGAAACTCCCGGTGTTCCCACTACCCAGGTATCATCCATAACTCCATTTTCATTAAAGGTATAATAAAATCCGTTGATATACTTATTCTGATCCTTTACAGCCCTGCCATTGGTGCCAAAATAGTACCATCCTTCACTGTCTTCCGGTCCATTATCGCTGTCATAATCGTCTCCCGGAATCTCCAGATACTGCCATCCGGTAACTGCTGCCCCTTCTCCCTCGTCTCCGAAATAATAGGAAGCGCTCTTTCCGCTGGAAAGTTCAATCTCCTGCCAGCCGCTGAGCATATGGCCTTCCTCATCAAAGGCAAAGGTTCCTTTCTTATCCATATTGGCACCATAGGGGATTCCGGTAAATACTTTCTTTCCTGATTCTGATCTCTTTGCTTTGCCATCAGAACCAAAGAAATACCATATGGTAGAAACATCCTCCTGATCCGCACATTCATGTTCATCTGCATTATCTGCAGATACCCATTTGTTAACCGCCTTGGCTCCGTTGGCATCCACATAGTATTTATCATCATTGGAGCCAGAGGTGATAATGGTATCCTTTGCCATATAACCGTCACTGTCTAAATAAAACCAATTGGTTCCGCTTTTCTTCCAGGTATCTGTAACCTTATCTCCATCTTTGTCTAAATAGACCCAGTCTTCTCCTTCCTGCTCCCAGTGAGCAGTAGCGGCAAATGCCATACCGGATGCTCCTATTGTCATCAATGCGCCTGCAGTAAGCACTGCTGCAGTTTTCATCTTTCTTTTCATAAACACATCTCCTTCTTTTTTCAGCCAATGTTGTCTTGATGTTTACAACCTTATTCTATGGAGAAATTATGTCCGAAGTGTGTCTATTATCTGACGCTTTCCTATCGTTTTTCTGTATTTACTGTCTTGTTTCTTACAACTTCCGCAAAATATTACTTTTATATTACGAAATCATTACAAAAAAGCGACATTCCGAGAGTGCTGTTCTGAATGCCGCTTTTTATCTGTGATAAGTGTAATGCAATTGTTTCCTGACCAGTTATTCTGGTTGTTATTCGTCAGTCTCTTCTGTCGCTACATAGTTGTCAATGTCATAGTCTACGCCGTCTACCTCTGCTGAACCGCTCTTTTTTACCGAACCGCTGCGGCTGACAATCACCTGGGTTCCTGCCGGAATCACAACTTTGGTTCCGTCATCATCCGTAATATCTGCTTCCGTTGTATACAGCATATAAGAAGCGCCGTCTTCTGCATCTACCCGTCTGCCCTGGCTGTCATAGATCGCTCCGCTTACCAGTGCATTGGTATATGCCTGGCCATTTTTCTTAAAGTAGTAGGTTACGTCCTCTCCTTCATTGTCGTAAGTCTGTTTTCCAGTTTCCATCTGGCCGTTGTCAGAACCATCCTCATCATTAAAGTAATAAATACCTTCATCTGCCAGCTTACTTCCGCCAGAGCGGTATGCTTCTCCATCCAGCTGCAGTACTCCTGTCAGCATACGGCCGTTTCCGTCAAATAAATAGGTTTTATTCTTAATCACCTTTGCCGCTACATTTTCATATACATCTCCGTCATACAGATCTGTCGCTGTAATGCCAGCTGCTCCGCCGGCAATGGCATCCTTTGCTTCATCATTAAAAGCCTCGCCCTTGGAACTCAAATAGAACCAGTACTCGTCTCCTTCCTGATCTTCGTCCTCTGGATCATAGGTGTAAATCCAGCCGGTTCTTCTATATCCGCTGTCTTCGGTATAAAAGGCTGCCGCATCACTTGCTATATTGGCCGTACTGTTGGAAATCCCAGGCGTACCGGTTACCCAGGTATCATCCATAGCGCCATTTTCATCAAATGTGTAATAATAACCATTAATATACTTGGTCTGGTCTTTTACAGCACGGCCATTGGTTCCAAAGTAAAACCATGCCTCGTCTTCTTCCGGTCCTTCGCTGTCATCTTCTGAAGTATCCGGCATTTCCAGATACTTCCAGCCTGTAGCTGCCCAGCCTTCATTTTCATCTCCAAAATAATATGTAACGGTACTGCCGCTGGACAGTTCCACATCCTGCCAGCCGATTAACATGTGACCGTCCTCATCAAAAGCAAAGGTTCCTGTGGAATTTCCATCTCCATATGGGATATTGGTATATACCTCGGAACCGCTGTCTGCCCGTTTTGCCTTTCCATTGGAATCAAAGTAATACCAGACTGTAGAGAGATCCTCCTGATCCGTACACTCGTTGTCACCTTCATTATCCATGGATACCCAGGTATTGGTAACTTTTGCGCCATTGGCATCTACGTAATACTTGTCATCATTTGATCCGGAAACGATTATCGTATCTTTGGCCATATAGCCGTCACTGTCCAGATAAAACCAGTTGGTTCCACTCTTTTTCCAGGTATCCGTAACCTTTTCCCCGTCACTGTCTAAATAGACCCAGTCTTCTCCTTCCTGCTCCCAGTGAGCCGTTCCTGCCAATGCTGTTCCGCTGGCAGCAATAGCCAGAAAAGACGCTGCTGAAAGAACTGCCGTCAATCTCTTATTATTTGTCATGTTTCCAACTCTCCTTTTGTATAAAATTCCTTGATGCTTACAACAGAGAGTGTACTGGAACTTTGTGTCTAAACCATGGGGATTCTGTGAAAATCCAGTGTAAATTCTGTGAATTATAAAAGGGGAGCCAGAAAATTATTCCACAATGCAGATAACGGCATGGCTAAAACCATGGCCAGAATCATATTGGCAACCGGAAAATTCCGGATTCCTGCAATGCGAAAACCAGTTGCCAGACTGATTAATCCACCTACTGCTGAAAAATCTCCCAGCATGGTTTCATTGGTCAGCGGCATAACTACCACAGCTCCCAGATAACAGATCATCATAATTAAAAACTGCGGAATTGATATCAGGCTTACCAGCCCTCCTAAATTCGCCGCAAAAATTGCTGCCGTACAAAAGTCCAAAATCGATTTTGTTAAAAGAATGCTGTGATCTCCTGTGATGCCGGACTGCATTGCTCCAAAAAGTCCCGTTCCGCTGGCACAAAACAGTACCAGAATGCTGATAAATTCTTCCATAAAGACTTCCGGATCTTCCTACTTTCCTGAAGACAGAATTTTGGACAGAGGCTTTTGAATCTTCCGAACCCCTTTTTGAATCCGTATTTCCAAATCACACAATTCTCCAATAATCAGCCCCAGTACCAGTGATAAAATGGATGCCGGAAGAGTCGCCATTTTCATAATGCAGGAAATCCCAATTCCCATTGCGCATACTCCAAACATCTGGGTCAGAGAGGTTTTCAGACGTTCCGGTATTTTATGTCCTGCTACTGTTCCGATAAGTCCTCCTGCTATAATCGCTGTACAATTTGCAATAATTCCAATTGGCATATACTAGATTTCTCCTTTGTTTTCCTTTTTCATACGATAAAAAGAGACTGCTGCAAACACGGATGCATTCATCTCCTTTTGCAGCAGCCTCTAAATTGTCAAAACAAAATCAGGCTTTTCCTACAGAACCGAACAGTTCCATCTTTTCCTTTACAGTAGCCTTAATTGCCTCGGTACCTGGAGCCAGCAGCTTTCTTGGATCAAAGCCCTTGCCCTGCTGATCTTTGCCTGCTTCGATGTATTCTCTGGTAGCAGCTGCAAAAGATAACTGGCACTCGGTGTTTACATTGATCTTTGCTACGCCAAGGCTGATTGCCTTCTTAATCATATCTGCCGGAATACCAGTACCTCCGTGGAGAACTAACGGCATATTGCCCACTGCTTTATTAACAGCTTCCAGAGTCTCAAAGCTTAAACCAGCCCAGTTAGCCGGATATTTACCATGGATGTTGCCGATACCAGCAGCCAGCATGGTTACGCCCAAGTCTGCAATCATCTTGCACTCATTTGGATCTGCGCATTCGCCCATACCTACAACGCCGTCTTCCTCGCCGCCGATAGAGCCAACCTCTGCCTCTAAGGACATTCCTTTTTCTGCACAAACCTTAACCAGTTCTTTGGTCTTCTCCACATTCTCTTCAATGGGATAATGGGAACCATCAAACATAATGGAGGAGAATCCAGCCTCGATACACTTATAGCATCCCTCATAAGTACCATGATCTAAGTGAAGAGCTACCGGAACGGTAATCTTTAACTCATCGATCATTGCGGAAACCATAGCGGCTACAGTCTTAAAACCAGTCATGTACTTGCCTGCACCCTCAGATACGCCCAGGATAACCGGGGACTTTAACTCTTCTGCCGTAAGCAGAATTGCTTTTGTCCACTCTAAGTTATTGATATTAAACTGGCCTACTGCATATTTTCCATCTCTTGCTTTCTCAAGCATTTCTTTTGCTGAAACTAACATTGGAAAGACCTCCCTCATATTGTGATTA
Source organism: uncultured Clostridium sp. (assembly GCA_900551135.1). GTDB lineage: Bacteria > Bacillota > Clostridia > Lachnospirales > Lachnospiraceae > UMGS1370. The sequence goes on along the minus strand of URUX01000158.1, from coordinate 141 downwards.
GTATGGCTTTTTATCGCACTCACTGACTATCATTATAACGCATTTTAAAGCACTTGAAAAGACTTACTTTGCGAAAGTTTTGGCAATAAAACTTTCAAAAGTAAATTCCACCGTCCGCTTATGCGGTAGAATTCACTCCTG
>URUX01000157.1 GCA_900551135.1 uncultured Clostridium sp. | reverse complement strand
CGGAGGTTCTTCCGGTCATTGTCGGAGAATTTGTGTTCCTTGTACTCATCCATCAGATTCTGGAAATCCTTATCATTGCAGCTTGCAACCGGATAAACCGTCTTATCCGGATAGGTCATTGCATTTAAAAAGGTGTTTAAAGAACCTTTTACCAGTTCTACAAAGGGGTCTTTTACCGGAAACTTTTCGGAACCGCACAGCACACTGTGCTCCAGAATGTGAGGAAGTCCGGTGCTGTCTGCCGGAGGAGTCCGGAAACCAATGGAAAATACTTTATTTTCATCGTCATTTTCCATCAGGAATACTCTGGCCCCTGTCTGTTTATGTTCCAGTACCCATCCTTTGGAATTCATTTCCCGGATGTCTCTCTGCTGTATTACCTTATATGCTTCTAATGCTTCTATTCTGCTCATAGTCTGTCCTTTCTGCCAATTTACATATTTCCCATAACCCGGTCTTTAAAAACCGCCAGCGCTTCTCTTACACACTGGTGAACAAATAAAACCGGATCCGATGGAGACGGAATCCCGGCCGCATCTTTGATTCCCCACTCCTTCGCTATCTTTTTAGCCCGGAAGATATGGAAATCACTAGTTAAAATTCCCACCTGGGTAGGCTTATCCGGCGCCATCACAATCTCGCTGCCGGAAAACAGGATCGTTTCTGATTTTTGTTCCTGTCTGTTTTTTCTCTTTGCCCGATCTTCTTCAATCACCAGACGGCTGTAGGCAATGTTTTCCACTGTACTTGTGGAATGGGTCTCCAGTAAAAGTCTGTCCGGAGAAATGCCATTGTATACCAGATAATCCCGCATGGCTTCTGCTTCCGTAACCGGCTCATCCGGTCCCTTTCCTCCTGAAAGCACAAATACCGTCTCCGGATTTTCCTCAGAATACTGGATTGCCGTATCCAGTCGTTCTTTCAATGACCGGCTGATCCCGTCTTTTTTTACTCTGGCTCCCAGTACAATCACGTAATCCAGGTTCTGAACCGGATTGCCGGAAGCATTTAAAAAAATCAGTCCCTCAATAACCCCAAAAATTACCAGGCAGGCGCAGCAAAATGTGGCTGCTGATACCGGAATCCACATGGGTACTGTTTTTTTGTGAAGAAGATAGTAATGATTTCCCCAGGTCAGCGCTCCAAAAAAAGCGGTTAAACCGGCCCACAGCCAAACGGTATTGATACCGGAATACAAAAATGTAATGATTCCATAAACTGCGCTAAGTCCGGACAGAATCGCCAAAATTACTGTTATCACCGGCTGACTCCCTTCTCTGTTACGTTTATCCTTCTGCCTTATATGGAGAAAAGCTGCCACTGGCAGCTTTTCCACGGCAAAGCGCCTCCCCGGCCTTATAGCTCGCGGCGGCGCAGAATATCATAGACATCGGTTTCCTGATCCAGTTCTACCCACAAAATCTCCTTGGGATGAGGCGCACTTTCCCTTGCAGTCCCCTCTTCATCGCAGATTCCTTTTACCACAGCCATCAGATTTCTTCCGTCCGGTTTCATAACCTCAATGGTTTCGCCTACAGAAAACTTATTTTTCTGTTCAATGCGGCACCGGCCTGCAGCATCTCTTTCCTCTACGGTTCCCAAATACGTATAATTCTTTACATAGGTATTGCTGTCATAAATCTGGGCATTTTCATCTGGCTTTCCAAAATAAAAGCCTGTTGTAAATTCCCGATACGTGCACTTTCCAATCTCTTCTTTATACCACTCCAGATTTGCCTGATAAAGCTTCGGATCCTTCTGGTAGTCGTCAATGGCTTTGCGGTAGGTTCTGGCCACCGTAGCCACATAAAGAGCTGTTTTCATCCGGCCCTCAATCTTAAAGCTGTCAATACCAGCGTCAATTAACTCCGGAATGTGTTCAATCATACACAGGTCCTTGGAATTAAAAATATAGGTTCCTCTTTCATTCTCATAAACCGGCATATACTCTCCTGGTCTGGTTTCCTCTACCACTGCATATTTCCAGCGGCACGGATGGGTGCAGGCTCCCTGGTTGGCGTCTCTGCCTGTAAAATAATTGCTCAGCAGACACCGTCCGGAATAGGAGATGCACATTGCGCCGTGAATAAAGCTTTCAATCTCCATATCTTCCGGGATATGGGCGCGGATTTCCTTAATCTCTGCCAGGGAAAGTTCTCTGGCAGAAACCACTCTCTTTGCACCTAGTTCATGCCAGAACTGGTAAGTACCGTAATTGGTATTATTGGCCTGGGTGCTGATATGCAGTTCCATATCCGGCAGAATCCGGCGCGCAATGGCAAAGACCCCCGGATCCGAAATAATCAGAGCATCCGGAGCAAGTTCCTTCAACTCCTGAAAGTAGCTTTCTACTCCGGCCAAATCATCATTATGAGCCAGAATATTTGCAGTAATATAAACTTTTACCCCCCGGTCATGGGCAAATGCGATTCCTTCCTGAATCTCCTGGTTTGAGAAATTCTTTGCCTTGGCCCGAAGTCCAAAAGCTTCTCCTCCAATATAAACAGCATCTGCGCCATAGATTACGGCTGTTTTTAATACATCCAGACTTCCGGCTGGAATTAATAACTCTGTTTTTCTCATATTATTTCCTTGTTTTTATGCTGATAGTCACTCCATCGCCTATGGGGACAATGGACGTAAGCAGATCTTTATGGTTCTTTAACTGATATAAGTATTCCCTCATCCGGCTGTGTATGGTTCTGTCCCGCCGTTCGATGGCAAATCTGGACTCCAGAATGGTATTATCCTGGAGCACGTTGTCAGAGATCAGCATTCCTCCCGGAGCCAAAAGGCGCAGTACATCGGGAAGCCAGTGAATATACTGTCCCTTTGCTGCATCCATGAAAATCATCTGAAACGTCCCTGAAAGTTCTGCCAGAATCTGGCCTGCATCTCCTTCTAACAGGGTAATTTTTTCTTCCATACTTGCCAGCCTGAAATTTTCCCTGGCCTGGGGAATTCTTTTTTCATACTTTTCTATAGTTGTAATATGGCAGTCCGCCGGCATAACCTGTGCCATCAAAAGGGCTGAATATCCTACTGCCGTCCCGACTTCCAAAATATGCTCCGGCGCCATGGCTGCCGTCATGGTTTGTAAAAATGAGGCTGTCTCCGGCCGGATAACAGGCACTCCCTCGGCTCTGGCCTTTTGTGCAATCTGGTCGCAAAGGCTTCCATGGCCTCTGTCCAGCGAAACGATAAAATCTGAAATCCGTTCTCTCTCTGTCATGGTTCTTCCCCTGATTCTGAAGCGGTACTTAACACATCCAGAATCTCCCTGGAAGTCATGGATGTATTCAGAGTGTAACTGCCAGGCTGAATCTCATATTCATAGACCTTTGCCTGAATAATAAAGGAGTACCGGTTGTTGATGAGTCCATTTTTCTCCAGTTCTTTTCCTACAGAAGATACGGAAGTTCCTGCCTGCACATTAATTTCCATATCTCTCCCAGGCGCTTCCTCTACTGAAGAAGCATAGAAAATCTCATGGCCGAACTCATAGCCTTTGACTGCTCCTTCATAAATCAGAAGAATGGCAATGGCATATATAATCAGCCGGAACGAAATCCCGATAATGGCTCCCGTTACCTTGTTAATATCTTTCGTCGTCTCGCTCATAATGCATTCCTCTTTACACTTCCATGATAATGGGCAGAATCATGGGGCTTCTCTTCATCCGCTTCCATAAAAAGTCGCTTAAACAGTCACGGATAACTGTCTTAATCTTGCCCCAGTCTGCTATGTGATGATTTAAGCAGTCTGCAACCGCCTCATCTACCACAGTCTGAGCCTCCTCCAGCAGATCCTCTGACTCACGGACATAGACGAATCCCCTGGACACAATATCCGGCCCTGCAAGCAGCTGGTTGCTGTGCTTTTCTAATGTAAGAACTACTACAATAATACCGTTCTGCGCCAGATTCTGTCTGTCCCGGAGAACAATATTGCCTACGTCTCCTACGCCCAGTCCGTCTACCAGAATGCCGCCTGCAGGCACATGATCCACCACGCTGCAGCTGTCTTCATTCAGTTCCAGCACATCACCGGAATTAATCATTATTACATTCTCTTTCGGGATTCCTACCGATTCTGCCAGACTTCCCTGGGCCATGCGGTGGCGGTACTCGCCATGAATCGGAATGGAATAGGTGGGATGAATTAAGGAGTAGAGCAGTTTAATCTCTTCCTGACAGGCATGTCCCGATACATGGGTATCCTGGAAAATCACTTCTGCTCCCTTCATGGACAGTTCATTGATAACCTTGGCAACTGCCTTTTCATTGCCCGGAATCGGTGTAGAACTCAGGATCACCACATCTCCAGGCATAATGGACACTTTGCGGTGAAGGGAAGAAGCCATTCTGGACAGGGCTGCCATCGACTCACCCTGGCTTCCTGTAGTAATCAGTACGGTCTGCTCTTCCGGATAATTTTTCAACTGTTCAATATCAATCAGGGTTCCCTCCGGAATATTAATATATCCCAGTTCGCTTGCCGTTGTAATGACATTGACCATGCTTCGGCCTTCAATGACTACTTTCCGGTTGTACTTATTGGCAGAATTAATAATCTGCTGAACCCTGTCCACATTGGATGCAAAGGTGGCTACAATAATCCGGCTGCTGGTATGGTCAGAAAAAATGGAGTCAAAGGTCTTTCCAACGGTCCGTTCTGACATGGTAAATCCTGGACGGATGGCATTGGTGCTGTCGCACATCAGGGCTAACACGCCTTTTTTTCCAAGTTCTGCCAGGCGCTGCAAATCTATGGAATCACCAAATACAGGAGTATAATCAATCTTAAAGTCACCGGTATGCAAAATGACTCCGGCAGGTGAAAAAATCGCCAGAGCAGAAGCGTCGGCAATGCTGTGGTTCGTCTTGATAAATTCTACGCGGAAACACCCTAAATTCACAGACTGCCCGTGTTTCATAACCTTACGCTTTACATTTTTTAACATGCCGTGTTCCTTCAGCTTATTGTCAATCAGGCCGATGGTCAGCTTGGTGCCGTAAACCGGTACATTAATCTGTTTTAAAATGTAAGGCAGAGCTCCGATATGGTCTTCATGACCGTGAGTAATCACAAACCCTTTTACTTTATCAATATTCTGCGCCAGATATGTCACATCCGGAATTACCAAATCAATTCCCAGCATATCATCACTTGGAAATGCCAGACCGCAGTCTACCACAATAATGCTGTCGTCACATTCAAAAGCGGTAATATTCATACCGATCTGTTCTAATCCGCCCAATGGAATAATCTTAACTTTTGGCGTGGATCTGTTCTCCGAGGCTGCCCGTTTTACCCTGCTGACCGGTCGTCTGCCTCCCCGTACAAGTCTGGGATTTTCAACTGCTGTATGAAAACTTTCTTCTTTAACCCCACGGGATTCACTTCCATAACTGCGATTGCGGTTTACATGATAATTTTTCGTCTTTCTCGCTGGTTTTGGAGCCTTTATTTCATCTCCTGCATGTTCTGTATTTACTGTCTGTTCTGTCTTCAATCAATTACCTCCTTCAAAACTCTAGGGCTCTAAATCTATATCCATATCTGACACCAATTCTGAAAAAATCCGGTACAGATACTCCAATTCTCCGTCATCTTCTACAAATTCATAAACAGCTTCCGAATCTTCCGGTCTGGAA
>URUX01000156.1 GCA_900551135.1 uncultured Clostridium sp. | reverse complement strand
TCTGAACTGTAATTCCGGTTGTCTCCCAAAACAAAATATTCGTCTTCCCCCAGCTTAACCGGTTCGTCTGCCCTTCCGGATTTTTTTATCCATTCTGTGCTGACATCATCCGTCAGCCGTTCCCCATCTATAAAAACAGCGCCGTCTTTTATCTGTACCGTTTCTCCGGGAAGTCCGATAATCCGTTTGGTATAATACCGCCCCTTCTGGTAACGATAAGAAAAGACAATAACATCAAATCGCTCTGGCTGCGAAAACCGGTAAGACAGTTTGTCTACCAGCATAATGTCGCCGTCTTTTAGAGCCGGTTCCATCGAGGCGCCGTATACGTCAGCCCGCTGTACTGCAAAGGTTATCAGAAGCAAAATCACTGCAGCAGAAATAATCAGATAACGCAGAAAACTTTTTATTTCTGTCCAGGCCGCTTTTGTCTGCTGCTTTTTCATATTTAGTCTTCTTTCTGACAGATAGTCTGATTCTTTCCGGCAGATTCCTGCTGTTCCGGGACTTCCAGGGTGATTTTTCCCAGACGGCCGCTTCTAAAATCATCCAGCAAAATAGATGCTGCTTTGGAAAGATCCAGTTCGCCGCCTTTTAGAAGACAGACCCTGGTTCTGGCCACCTGTTCCAGTATGGCCAGACAGCCGGAAATCTCTTTGCAGGACGAAACTTCTGCTGCCTGATACCGTTCCTCCAGCGCCTGGGGATACCGTTCTGCCAGTACTTTTATCAGTTCCATTGCCAGTTCGTCTTTATTTAAAATCTCATCATTAATAGAACCAATAAACGCCAGATTTAATCCAACTGTCTGATCTTCAAATTTAGGCCATAAAATTCCAGGAGTATCTAACAGTTCTAAACTTTTGTTTAAGCGAATCCACTGGTTGCCCTTGGTCACACCAGGCTTATTCCCGGTTTTGGCACATGCCTTTCCTGCAAAGGCGTTAATGAATGTGGATTTTCCCACATTGGGAATTCCTACTACCATGGCACGCACCGGACGGTTTAAAATTCCTCTTCTCCGGTCCCGCTCGATTTTTTCTTTACATGCCTCCTGAACGGTTGCATTAATCTGTTTTAAACCGGCTCCGCTTTTGCAGTTCACCTTTAAAACATGAAATCCCTTTTCCGTAAAATAACGCACCCACTGTTCATTCAGCCTGTCATCTGCCAAATCAGACTTATTTAACAGCACCATTCTGGCCTTTCCCGCACCCAAATCATCTATGTCTGGATTGCGGCTGCTAAGGGGTATTCTGGCGTCCACCAGTTCAATAATCAAATCAATTAACTTTATATCTTCCTTCATGGCACGTTTTGCTTTTGTCATGTGCCCTGGATACCATTGAATATTCATTCTGTCCCTCTATCATCAAAGTTCGGTTATTCAACCAGCCCAATGTCAAGAACCGGAAATAGCCGAAGCCATACTTTTCCTATAATATTTTCTTTTTTTACATTGCCTACGTTTGCGAATCGGCTGTCTTCGCTGCTGTCCCGGTTATCTCCCAGCAGAAAGTATTCTTCTTCTCCCAGCTTTACCGGATGTTCTGCCAAGCCGGCCGAGGTGATTCGGGATGTCTCCCCTTCTTCCTTTAACAGCTGGCCGTCAATATAAATCTGCCCGTTCTTTATCTGCACCGTTTCTCCCGGAAGCCCAATGACACGCTTTACGTTCATCTTTCCGTCTTCCCTTTGAAAAACCACTACATCGAACCGGTCCGGCGACTGGTAATCATAGATCAGACGGTTCATCAGCACCACATTATCTGTCTCCAGAGCCGGATGCATGGAACTGCCGCTGACCGGAATCTGGGTTCCAAAGGCGTAAACAGTAAAACAGGCAATAGCCGCAACTACAATAATATCCGTTACCCAGCTGACAATACGGCGAAGCAGATTGGTTTCTTCGCTTTCATAAAATTCCACTGTTCTCACCTCATGTTAAAAAAGGGGACTGTCGCAAAATAAACGTTGCGACAGCCCCTTCTGTCTTCAAGAATTATCGTACTAACTCTTTTACCTTTGCAGCCTTACCTACGCGATCACGTAAGTAGTACAGTTTTGCTCTTCTGACTTTACCCTTTCTTACAACTTCTACATCTGCAACAGATGGGGAGTGTAATGGCCAGGTCTTCTCTACGCCGATGCCGTTAGAGTTCTTTCTTACAGTGAAAGTCTCTCTTGCGCCGCCGTTCTGTCTCTTAATTACAGTACCTTCGAAAATCTGAATTCTCTCGCGGTTACCCTCTTTGATCTTGTTGTGTACTCTTACCGTATCACCAACATGGAACTCCGGTACGGATTCCTTTAACTGAGCTGCTTCAATATTCTTGATAATTTCGTTCATCGTGTGAACCTCCTTAAGTTTATTGGATGTTCTTAATACTTTAAGTAACAGAGGACCATCTCTTCTTAATCACAACTATCACAGTGTATCATAAAGTTTTTGAAATTGCAAGCAGTTCTTCCAAAAACTTTCGTTCTTTTTTATCTAAATTGGCTTCTGCCAGCAGGTCCGGACGGCGTTCCAAAGTTCGTTTAATAGACTCCCGCCTTCTCCACTCTTCGATATTTTTATGATGTCCGGACAACAGTACCTCTGGAACCTTCCTGCCCCGAAATTCTTCCGGCCGGGTATACTGGGGATATTCCAACAGATTGTCATGGAAGGATTCAATATCTGCCGATACTTCATTATTGAGCACACCGGGAACCAGACGGCTGATACAGTCAATCATAACCATGGCGGGAAGTTCTCCGCCAGTAAGGACGTAATCTCCAATAGAAAGGTAATCCGTACAGATGACCTCTAAAGCCCGTTCATCAATCCCCTCATAATGACCGCACAAAAATACCAAATCATCTTCTGCTGCCAGTTCTTCTGCTATTTTCTGGTTAAATACCCGCCCCTGAGGAGTCATATAAATCACACGGGGACGTTTGCCAAGACGACGGCAGATATCCTCATAACAGTCGCAGACCGGCGGCGCCTGCATCACCATTCCCGCTCCGCCTCCATAGGGATAATCATCTACGGAATTATGCTTATTCCCGGCATAGTCCCGAATATTAACTGCTTCTACCGAAATAATTCCTTTCTCTATGGCCCGTCCGGTAATGCTGGTATTTAATCCCCCCATTACCATATCCGGAAAGAGTGTCATAATATGAAAATTCATGGCTGTTCCACCTTACCTTTATAAATCCAGAAGGCCATCCATTACGTGGATTTTCATAATGCCCTGTTCCAAATCCACATCCAGAATGCAGTCCTTAATAGCCGGAAGAAGAAGTTCCTTTCCATTTTCCTGCTGGACAATGTATACGTCATTTGCACCTGTAGGCATTACTTCCTTTAATTCACCTAACACAGTGCCGTCTTCTGCCACCACATTCAGACCAATTAAATCGGTGACAAAATATTCATCTTCATCCAGTTCTACGGCCTGATCCCGGCGGATTAACAGATCTCTGCCTTTGTATTTCTCAATGTCATTGATATTGTCATATCCCTTAAATTTCAGGATTACCATATTCTTGAAAAATTTTACATTTTGAATTTCTAAGACGATCTGCTCTCTTCCTGCATCCAGAGTTACCTCATCCAAATCCAGAAACCGTTCCGGATCATCGGTAGTGGGATAGACTTTTACCTCTCCCCTGACTCCGTGAGTAGAGCTGATAACGCCAACTCTCAGCATCTCTTCCATTTTTGATACCTCGCTTTTTCGTTGCATCCAGCCTCTGGCTGTCTGCAGCTTTTCCAGATGCACAGCAGCACAAAAAATGGAGGCTGTTTCAAACAACCCCCATCTTGTCACTGAATTTCAACAATAACTTTCCTGTCCTCTCTGGAAGCAGCAGCTTTTACCACAGAACGGATTGCCTTTGCAATACGACCCTGCTTGCCGATAACTTTCCCCATATCAGAGGGAGCTACCTTCAATTCCAGCAACAGATCGCTGCCTTTCTCAGTCTCAGTTACGACAACTTCGTCAGGATTGTCAACCAGTGCTTTTGCTATAACTTCTACTAATTCTTTCATAGCGCTCACCTCTCAATTATTGGATGCCAGCGATCTTCAGAAGTTTGCCTACTGTCTCAGTGGGCTGAGCACCTGTTGCTAACCACTTCTTGGTTGCCTCCTCATCGAATTTGATTACGCTTGGGTCTACGTTTGGATCGTAGTAACCAACCTCCTCGATGAATCTGCCGTCTCTTGGAGCTCTGGAATCTGCAACAACAACTCTATAGAAAGGAGCCTTCTTCTGGCCCATTCTTCTCAGTCTCATCTTTACTGCCATGTCAATTCACCTCCTTGTAATACTGTTTATAGACAACGCAGGAATCTGCTTTGCTAACTCTTAAAAGGGCATTTTAAATTTACCGCCCATCAATCCGCCAAGGCTGCCAAGGCCGCCTCTGCGTTTGCCGCCTCCCATCATGCCCGGAAGCTGCTTCATCATCTTTTTCATCTGTTCAAACTGTTTGCACAGACGATTGACTTCGTTTAAATCCACGCCTGCACCTTTGGCAATGCGTTTCTTTCTGGGAACATTCATCAGGGATGGATTGGCTCTCTCTTCTTTGGTCATGGAGAGGATAATTGCCTCCACCCGCTTCATATTTTTTTCATTCTCATCCATATCGATGTTGCCAAGATTACTCATTCCAGGCATCATGTTCATAATACTGGCCATGCCGCCCATCTTTTTAATCTGGTTCATCTGGTCTAAGAAATCGTTATAATCAAATTCTGCTTTTTTCAGCTTCTGACTTAACTCTCTGGCCTTGTCCTGATCGATTTCAGCTTCTGCCTTTTCAATGAGAGAAAGGATATCTCCCATTCCCAAAATACGGGAAGCCATACGTTCCGGATAAAACTGCTCCAAATCGGACAGCTTTTCTCCCATACCGACATAGAGAATCGGTTTGCCGGTTACGGAACGAATGGAAAGAGCCGCACCGCCTCTGGTATCGCCGTCCAGTTTTGTTAAAATGATGCCGTCAATGCCGATTTTATCATTGAACATACTGGCTACATTAACTGCATCCTGACCAGTCATGGCATCTACTACCAGAATGGTCTGGTAAACATCCACCTGTTCTTTGATTTCAATCAGTTCGTTCATCATGTCTTCATCTACATGAAGACGGCCTGCTGTATCCAGAATGACAACGTTCAGATTATTTTTTGCCGCATGTTCTACAGCGGCCTTTGCAATATTAACCGGCTTCTGCTTATCGCCCATGGAAAATACCGGAACACCCTGTTTTTCCCCGTTAATCTGAAGCTGCTGAATCGCAGCAGGACGGTATACGTCACAGGCAGCTAACAGCGGACGTTTGCCTTTTGCCTTTAATTTGCCGGCAATTTTTGCTGTGGTAGTGGTCTTACCTGCGCCCTGAAGACCGGCCATCATAATAACGGTAATCTCACCGCCGGCCTTTAATGCAATCTCTGTGGTCTCAGAACCCATCAGGCGAACCAGTTCTTCATTTACAATTTTAATTACCATCTGTCCCGGGGTCAGACTGCCCATAACATCTTCGCCGACAGCCCGTTCCTCTACAGATTTGATAAACTGTTTGACTACCTTGAAGCTTACATCAGCTTCTAAAAGAGCCATCTTGACCTCTTTTAATGCGGCCTTTACATCAGCCTCTGACAGACGGCCTTTCCCCCGCAGGTTTTTAAATACATTCTGCAGTTTATCGGATAAACTCTCAAAAG
>URUX01000155.1 GCA_900551135.1 uncultured Clostridium sp. | reverse complement strand
CTATGTATTATGATAAGACTGGCGGAATCAACGGTGTCACTTCTATTAATCCGGCAGCAGCAGATTTTACAGCTACTGCATGTCCACTGGCTGGAGGCGGGGGAAGCGGTGAGACAGTTTCACAGTCCCACTGTTTTATTGCAATTGACAACGGCCAGGAGAAAAAAGAAGCGGTTAAGAATTTTATTCAATACGTAATTACTCCAGAGGTAATGGAGGATTACATGGCTAATATAGCACCTGCATATCCAGCAAAAAAAGCAATGGAAAATATGGATAAAGTAAACAGTAATGAATTTTTATTGGGCGCCAAAGACAGCGTTCAGAATATAGCTCCAAGTTTAATGTTCCCCATGGTTTCAGAATTTAATCTTGAATTGTGTGCCATGGCTCAGGCTGTCACAATGGGGGATCAGAATGTTTCGGAAGCAGCAAAAACATTTGAAAATTCCGTTCAGCCGCTTTTGCCATGAAAATAATTTAACATTAAAAGTTCTTTAGCTGAATTAAATAAGATTTAATTGGAAAATAAGTAATTACCAATAGGGGCAGTTGTGATTTATCTAAGTCATAACTGCCCTGTACTTTTTTGTAAAAAGCTAACGATAATGAGTGCTTTTTTCTATTACGTGTTATAAGGCAATTATTAAATAATAAATGTTAATTTAGAAAAATTAAAGGGTATTAACAAATAGTATTCTTTGTTTTATTACTCTCACTTATTTACTTTATAAGCACAAAATGAAAAACTTTTAGATTCCGCCAGAAGGGCATTTTACGCGCTTGACATTCCAAATTAAAGCCGATACAATATAAGCCGTTGTTTTGAAAGACAAAGAAAATGAAGGAGAAAAAGAGCAGTATGAAAGATCAGAATTCGTTAAAGGAAGCGTATGATTTCTATGGTAAACTTCCACCAAGACATGCTATTCCTTTGGGACTTCAGCATGTATTAGCCATGTTTGTAGGAAACCTGACGCCGATTCTGGTCATCACCGGAGCATGCGGACTGGGGGTTGGCAGTGAATTCGCCGATTTGCAGGTGGTTCTTCTGCAAAATGCTATGTTAATAGCAGGTATTGTTACCCTGGTGCAGCTTTATGCCATTGGACCAGTAGGAGGAAAAGTGCCGATTATTATGGGTACGAGTTCCGGATTTATTGGTGTGTTTAACAGTGTTGCAGCTACGATGGGAGGCGGTATCTTAACCTATGGAGCAATGATGGGCGCATCCATTGTAGGCGGTATTTTTGAAAGTGTTTTGGGATTCTTTTTAAAGCCATTAAGAAAGTTTTTCCCATCAGTTGTAACGGGAACAGTGGTGCTTTCCATTGGACTTTCTCTGATTGCCATCGGAGTAAACTCCTTTGGAGGAGGAGATAAGGCGCTGGATTTTGGATCTTATGAGAACCTGTTTTTAGGGGCGCTGGTTCTTATTGTAATTATCGTATTAAAACATGGAACCAGAGGATTAACCAGCTATTCTTCTATTTTAATCGGAATAATTGCAGGCTATATCGCTGCTGCAATTATGGGAATGGTTCTGCCCCATACTGCTGTCAGCGCAGACGGTACAGAATATGTAAAAGCCTGGGTATTAAACTGGGATAAGGTAGCAGCAGCTGACTGGTTTGCAGTACCTAAGCTGATGCCGGTAAAGCCGGTCTTTGACTGGAAGGCGATTCTTCCGGTCGGAATTATGTTTATTGTAACAGCAGTAGAAACGGTAGGCGATATTTCCGGAGTTATGGAAGGTGGAATGGGAAGGGAAGCGACAGACAGCGAACTTTCCGGAGGCGTGATTTGTGACGGTCTGGGATCTTCCTTTGCAGCATTGTTTGGAGTGCTTCCCAATACCTCTTTTAGCCAGAATGTAGGTCTGGTAACTATGACGAAGGTGGTAAACCGTGGGGCTCTTGCCTTTGGCGGTATTTTCCTGATTTTCTGCGGTTTATTCCCCAAACTGGCGGCATTGATTTCCATTATGCCCCAGAGCGTACTGGGCGGGGCGGCTGTTATGATGTTTTCCTCAATTGTAGTCAGTGGTATCCAGTTAATTACAAAACATGCTATTACGTCCAGAAATATTACCATTGTTTCCGTTGCGCTGGGACTGGGATACGGAATTGGTGCAAGCAGCAATATTCTGTCTAAACTTCCAGAGGCAGTTCAGCTGATTTTTGGAGGTTCTGGTATTGTACCGGCTGCTCTGGTTGCAATTTTATTAAATATCTTACTTCCGGTTAAGGATGAGCCGACGGAAACTGAAAGAGAACATAGCTGAAAAGCAGGAGGGCAATATGCGAAAAATCTGGAAACAGTCTATGGCTGTGTTTTTGACCATAGCGATAACGGTGTCCTGCGTTACTGGATGCGGAAACAGCGGACAGAAGGAAACAACGGTGCAGGAAACAGCGAAACAGGAAACAGAAGCGCCAGCGGAAACGGAAGCAGGCAGTCAGGCAGAGGAAAGCCAGAATGGGATTACCGTAGTTGACCAGGCAGGAAGAGAAGTAACCTTAGAGAAACCTGCCGGAAAAATAGTCTCTTCATATTACATTTCTACTGCACTGCTCATTGCGCTTGGATGTGAAGGCAATCTGGCAGGAATTGAAAAGAAAGGCGAAACCAGACGGCTTTACCATATGGCAGCGCCGGAACTTCTGGAACTTCCGGCAGTAGGTTCTGGAAAAGGAATCAATATAGAAGAAACTGCGGCTTTAGAGCCGGATGCAGTCATACTTCCGAAGCGCTTACAGGAAAGTGCAGCCAGCTTTGAAGCGCTTGATATACCGGTCATTATCGTAAATCCGGAAACTCAGGAAGAGTTTGAGGAATGCATCCGCCTGCTGGTTGAAATTACCGGAACAGAAGAGACAGGGGAAGAACTGCTGGATTATTACCATGAGAAGATGGAATTTGCCAGAGAACTGACAAAGGATGCCGGAAAGCCATCGGTTTATCTGGCTTCCGGTTCGGATTATCTTAGCACCTGTACGTCCAGAATGTACCAGAATGATTTGATTTCAATGGCAGGAGGCCTTAATGTATCTGGTGAGTTAGAGGATACGTATTGGGCGGAAATTTCTGCAGAGCAGCTTGCCGCCTGGAATCCGGAATATATTTTTGGCGTCAGCTATGCGGAGTATGGACTGGACAGCTTTACGGAAAATGAGGCATTAGCGGAAGTCAGGGCAGTACAAAGCGGTCAGGTATATACCTTCCCATCTGCAATAGAAGCATGGGACTACCCGACGCCCTCATCTGTATTGGGGGTTCTGTGGCTTACCAGTGTTCTTCATCCGGACCTGTATCCAACAGAAGATTATAAAAAAGAAGCAGTTGAATTTTATCAGAAATTCTTTGACATTCAGGTGTCAGATGAAGATCTGGGACTTCAGTAAATGAGGAAAAAAATGAAACAGAAAAAGTTCTGGGTTTTGACCGGAATCTTGCTTGGCACCGTGGTACTGTCCCTTTGTATTGGCAGGTATCCTTTGACTTTGCAAAATCTTTGGAAGATTCTTACAGGGGTTGAAAAAGGAATGGGAGAGCGGGTCTTTTTGCAGATTCGCCTGCCCAGGACTTTTTTAGTGCTGATTTGCGGGGCAGCATTATCGGTTTCCGGTATGGTTTACCAGCATATATTTAGAAATCCTCTGGTTTCTCCGGATGTATTGGGCGTTACCAGCGGCGCATCCGCAGGGGCGGCTCTGGCCATTCTTTTTGGCGGTACGGCAGCAGTGATTGGACTTTCCGCATTTGCGGCGGGACTTATCGCTGCTTTTCTGACGCTGGCTTTAGCAAAAGCAGTAGGCGGACAGCCGAAAGTGGCTCTTCTGATTTCCGGTATTGTGACCGGAGCCATGGCAGAGGCAGGGCTGATGCTGATCAAATACGGAGCAGATCCTGCGCAGCAGCTTCCGTCAATTGACTACTGGCTGATGGGAAGTTTTCATACTGCCAGCTGGCTGGATGGAAAAATGGCGTTTCCCATAGTTGTCACAGGGATTTTGATCTTATGGCTGATGCGCTGGAAACTGGGAATTTTGGCATTAGGAGATGAGGAAGCCAGGAGTCTGGGGCTTCCTGTACAGCGAATCCGGCAGACTGCCATTGTTCTGGCTACGCTGCTGGCGGCTGTGGTAGTGTCTGTGGCAGGAGCCGTGTCCTGGGTAGGGCTGATTGTTCCTCATTTAGTCCGCCTGATTTGGGGCGGAGATTTAAGGTCAAACTTTCTTCCGGCCGTTATGGGAGGTTCTGCCTTTTTGCTGGCGGCAGATCTGATCTCCAGATCCCTGACAGAAGCAGAAATTCCAATCAGTATTTTAACATCCCTTTCCGGCGCGGTTCTGCTGGCAGCGCTGTTAGTTTCATCGAAGAGAAAGGGGGGCTGGCTGTGAGACTGGAAGCAGAGGGTCTTTCGGTAAAATTAGGAGGAAGGAAGATTTTAGAACAGGTATCCTTTTTTGCAGAAGAACCCCTTACCGTAATTTTAGGAAAAAACGGAGCCGGAAAAACTACGCTTTTAAAAGCCATTGCCGGATTGCACCGGATAGAAGAAGGGGCTGTATTTATAAACGGAAACAGGATAGCCGGGCTTTCCGAAAAGGAGCGGGCCAGATGGATTTCTTATGCTCCCCAGGACTGTCAGGCCTCGGGCTGCCGGGTATTGGATTTTGTAGTAATGGGAAGAAATCCGTATCTAAAATTCTGGCAGATGCCTGGAAAAAAAGAATACGAAGACAGCAGAGAGGCATTAAGGGAACTGGGAATCGGCCATCTGGAACAGCGTCTTATGGATGAGTTGAGCGGAGGAGAGAGAAGACTGTGCTATCTGGCCAGAGCCAGGGTTCAGGAAGCCAGGTGGATGATCTTAGACGAGCCGGAAAGCGGACTGGACTTTGGCAGACGCCATGAATTTTTTGAACAGTTAAAGGAATACCTGAAAAAGAACGGGAAGTATGCTATAATAAGTGTGCATGACCCGGTTTTGGCAGATGCTTATGGCGACAGGATTTTATTAATGGAAAAGGGCCGGATATTGGCCAGTATATACAAACAGGATAATAATTACGAAAAACAGCTTGCGGACGGTTTGAAACGGCTGTATGGGTCAAAAGCCTGTCTGGTGAAAGACGGAACCCAGCGAGCAGTTGTTTGGAGAGGAGAGAAAGATGCTGACCATTCAGAATTATGTGAAGGCAGCCAGTCTGGAAGAAGCCTATGAACTGAACCAGAAAAAAAGCAACCGGATTATCGGCGGAATGCTCTGGCTGAAAATGAGTCATATGCGGGTACAGACTGCGATTGATTTGTCCGGACTTGGACTGGATACGATTGAAGAGGATGATCAGGAGTTCCGTATTGGGGCAATGGTAACCCTGAGACAGCTGGAACTTCATGAAGGACTGAACCGGTATACAAAAGGAAGCATGAAAGAAAGCGTGCGCCATATTGTAGGGGTTCAGTTCCGCAATCTGGCTACTGCAGGAGGCAGTATTTTCGGCCGTTTTGGATTCTCAGATGTCTTAACTGAATTTATGGCACTGGGGGCATATGTGGAACTTTATAAAGCCGGAAAAATCCGTCTGGAAGAATTTGCCAGAATGCCGGCAGACCGGGATATTTTAGTCCGGATAATTGTACCGAAAACCACCACAGACAGCGTATATCTGTCTTTGAGAAATACCAGCACGGATTTTCCAGTGCTGACCTGCGGAGTAAGCAGGGATCAGAACGGAACGATCTGTGCAGTCATTGGAGCCAGACCAGGAAGAGCCGTATGGATTCCGGATTCCAAGCAGATTTTAAAAGACGGCATTACCGAAGAGAGGGCTG
>URUX01000154.1 GCA_900551135.1 uncultured Clostridium sp. | reverse complement strand
CACTCCCCGCCCTGTTTAGAACTGTCTATTTCCCGACAGCCCCTTCCTGTTTCAATCTGTCTGATTTCCGACAGTCGTTTTTAAACGTATTATTTCTGACTGTCAATCCATGCTTTTACCACATCCGGATAATTGGTAATTGCTCCGGCACAGTCCCAGTCATACAGTTTTTCCAGCACTCCCATGTCGTTAATGGTCCAAGCATTAATTCCAACGCCGTGCTTTTTGCAGCTTTCCCATGCTTCCTGTGTCAGCTTCTCTCCGTTTGGATGGAAAAATTCAAAGCCATACTTTTTGCAGTAATAACCAGCATTGCCAAGAGGTGCATCTACCAGAAATCCGCAGGGAATCTTTGGTGCAATTCGTTTTGCTTCAATCAGAGACAGCGGATTAAAGGAAGAAAACATCACCTTTTCTTCCAGGCCGTATTTCCGGATAAGTTCTATGGTCTTTTCTTCCAGTTCCTCATAGTAGAAAATACCGGTTTTTAATTCAATATTGGTGGTAACCTTCTGGCCTGCTGCCCACTGGCAGTACTCCTCAAAAGAAGGGATGTTTACAAAGCCATACTGATCTCCAAATACAGAACCCGCATGGAATTTCTGCAGTTCTTCCAGGGTATAATCCCGTACCAGCCCGCTTCCACTGGTCACTCTGTCAATGGTTTCATCATGAATTACTACTACCTTTCCATCTTTTGTAAGCTGAACGTCCAGTTCAATCTCATCACATCCGGTTTCTGCTGCTTTTTGAAAAGCCAGCATGGTATTCTCCGGATACTTTCCGCTGAATCCTCTGTGTGCGATTACTTTCATATTGTTCTCCCTTCTAACAAATATCCTGAATTTTTTTAATTTGTTCTGGTTCAAACTTATACTCATGTTCTCTGGTCAAAAGCCCATTTATCTCCTGCTCTACATCTGCAAGCTGGGTATAACAATAACCGCAAATCAGTTCCGACTGGCTGATTGCTTCCATAATCCGCTTAAATTCTTCTAAAAATTCGGTCTTTTCCACTGAAGTGTAGCCCCAGCCTCCTTCTCCATCTTCGGATGTAGAAATTCCTCCAAATTCTGTAAGTACAACCGGCTGACCATGGTAAACCCGTTCCTCTGCAAACAGCGGTTTTTCTACAATCTTCCCAAAATCTTCTACCGTTTTTAGTGATTTGCGAAATCTCTCCTGCTGCTTTGTATCCTCTTTGTTTCCATGCTGATAAGAATGGAACGCACAAATATCTGTTTCTGTCATTTCCCAGCCATCATTAGAGATTACCAGTCTGGTATCATCCAGGCTATGCGCCAAATGATACAGAGACTTTGCAAAAGACTGCTGCATTTGGTTGCTTCCTATTTGTGGAACTCCCCAGCTTTCATTTAGCATTCCCCACACCAGAATCGAAGGATGATTGTAATCTCTGTTAATCACATCTGTCCACTCTTTCACAAATGCAGATGCTGCTTCCGGTGTATAGACCCAGAAACTTGCCATTGCCTCCCAGACAATAAATCCCAGTTTATCTGCCCAGTAAAGGAATCTGGGATCCTCTACCTTTTCGTGTTTGCGGCAGCCATTAAATCCCATGGACTTTGCCTTTTTAATATCCTCTACATAATCAATGTCACTTGGTGCTGTAATTAAGCTGTCTTTCCAATATCCCTGATCTAATACCAGTTTCTGGTAACAAGGTTTGTGGTTCAAATAGATAAGGCCGTTCTTTATTTCTACTTTTCTCATTCCGAAATAGGCAGATACCTGATCATGAGAATCCGGTCCCTCTCCTGCAGTCATAACTACATCATACAAATTGGGCGTTTCTGGAGACCAGTAACTACCAGTAAAGTGGAACGAACCATTCAGAGCCTTTTTCCGGAACACATCTACTATTATAGTCTGTCTGTAGTCTTTTGCAACCATGTTTCCACAAAATACCAGATTATTTTTAAAAGATATTGTAATTTCCACTGGACAGGGAATGTGGCTCGTACGAGACAGTTCATAGTCAATCCGCACTGTTCCTGTATCAATATCCGGCGTGAAATGAATCCATTCAAAATGAGTTTCTTCTACTGGTTCCATCCAGACCGTCTGCCAGATTCCTGTGCTCGGGGTATACCAGATAAACTGGGAACGTTCTTCCCAAAACTGTTTTCCCCTTGCAATACTTTCATCCGTTAACGGATCCCAGGCCTCCACCCGAATCACCTCTTCTCCCCAGTTTAAAAGGTCTGTAATATCAAAGCTGAAAGAAGTCTGGCCTCCGGTATGGCTTCCCGCCAGGCAGCCATTAACCCATACCCGGCACTTATAATCCACTGCTCCAAAATTCAGCCGTATTTTTCTGCCTTTCCATTCTTTCGGCACAGTGGTACGGCGTTCGTAAATAACAGTGTCCTCGGAAATCCGTTCTCCAATACCGCTCATAGCACATTGGCATACATAGGGTACTTGGATTTCATATTTTTTCTCCCCCACATAAAAATCCCAGGTTCCGTTTAAATTCAACCAATCTTTCCGGACAAATTCCGGACGCGGATATTCATTTCTCATATCATTTCCCTTCCCACAGGTTTATTATTTATTGGTAACAGTTCAGCCTTGCGAAAGTTCAGACAGGAAAACTCGTTTTCATAATAGTTTTCCTGTCTAAATTTCCATAAGGTATATACCCGATGCTTCTTGTCCACAGTAAACAATAAGATGCAAGGGCAAGCTGCTACATCTATTATATTATTTAATTCCAGACTGGGTAAAACCTTTTACTACATATTTATTTGCAAACATAAAAATAAGCATTACCGGAATCACCGATACCAGTGTCGATGCCATCATAACACCTGGATTTGTATAATTTTCTCCCAATACCAGTGCTGCTATTCCAAGAGTAACCGTTCTGTTTTCCTGACGGTTGATCACCAGCGATGGCCATAAATAGCTATTATACAATCCTAAAAATGTAATAAATGCCTGTGTAATTACAACCGGCTTTACAGAAGGAAGTACAATATGCCATAAAATCTGAAAAACCCCAGCGCCTTCAACTAGACCTGCTTCTTCCAGTTCCCTCGGAAACGATAACAGGAAATTATAAATCAGATAGATACACATTACACCAGAACCTGACGGCAAAATAAGTGGAAGCAGTGAATTTAACATTCCAACCTGTTTAAATATGTAAAACAACGGAAAAAACGTAACAATTTCCGGGATTGCCATAGCCCACACAAGTCCGGCAACAATAAATCTCTTTCCAGGAACTGGAAGTCTTGCTAATGCATATGCAGCAAGCACACTGGTGGTAATTCTTAATACAGTGCCGCTAACTGTCACAATTGCCGTATTAAAAAGCCACTGAAAAATAGGAGCTGTAGAGGTACTTGCAAACAGTTCTCTATAATTGTCTAATGTCCATTTTTTCGGAAGAAGTGTAGACGATGTCATGGCTTCTGCCAATCCTTTAAAGCTGGTAAACAGCATAAATAAAAGGGGAAGCAAAAATGCATATGCCAAAATACACGCACACATAACCAGTATGATACGGTTAAACTGTTTCTTTTTCATAAAATCCCCTCCTACTTTAAATTGTCTTTTTCTTTTGTTAAATAATACTGACCTATAGAGCAAAGAATAATTACAATTCCCATGAGAACTGTCATAGCGCTTCCCACACCCAAATCATTTCTGTCCATAATCGTAGATGTAATCATCATAATCAATGGTTTGGTCGATTCTCCAGGCCCGCCTTTTGTCATTAATCTTGTTTGTCCATATACGTTAAAGGAAGCAATAATTGTGGTCATTAATACAAAGAAAAAAATATTCTTTATATTGGGCAAAATAATGTAACGAAGCTGCACCCAAAATCCTGCTCCGTCTATAGAAGAAGCTTCATACAAGCTATTGTCAATGTCATTTAACGCATTTACAAACAGCATCATGTTATAGCCGATTGTCCACCAGACCGTAGCCACAGTTAACGAAATCCATACAAAAGGCTGTTGTTCCAGCCAAGGAACCGGTTTACTAATCAAACCAATATTCATTAACAAATTATTAAAATATCCGCCATTCCCCTTCATCAGCCATACAAATACTGCGGCTACTGCGGTTACAGAAACTGAATAAGAAGCAAAATAAATCGTTCTGAAAATTCCTTTCAGCCTGTCTGGAAGCCTGTCTAACAGAAGAGCCAGAGCCAAACTTCCCAGTACCAGAATCGGGGTCGTTAATATTACGAAAATGATGGTGTTTTTCATTCCCAAAAAGAAAGATTGATGGTACATTGATGACGAAAACAAAATTTTAATATAATTGTCCAAACCTACAAATCCCTGGTTTCCCCGAATTAAACTGTACTTGGAAAAACTCATATAAATTCCAAATCCAAACGGAATCAGCCAAAACAGCAGAAAAAATATTAAAAATGGAAGGATGAACAAAACTGCTGTTGTTTTTTGTTTTTTCATTATAGCCCCTTTCTGCTGCTCTGCAGCCATATCCGGATAAAAGAAGGGCTGCGTTTTGCAGCAGCCCCTACAAGCATTTAATACTCAGAAAGTTCAATTGCGATTTCTGTCGCATTTTTTAATTCTTCCATAAGTGCATCCCTGCTTAAATCCTCAGTTTGAACAACCAAAGACCAGACATTTGTATTTACATACTTAAACTGCTCACGAATGTTATAAATAGCCGGAAGAATCTGGGCATTATCAAACACCCCATAGTTTACATTTGCCACCGGATACTTGTCTGGAGACTGTTTAACCAATTCCATAGTCTTTAAATGAATTGGTGCCTGACCAGAATCTGCCCAATTCAGCATATTTTCTGGCTGGTAAGCAAATTTCATAAATTCAGCAATTCCTGCCAGCTTCTGTTCATCTTCCACTTTAGCAGAAACTGCAAATGTATGGCCGCCTGCCGGTACACATGGAGTATCTCCATACAACTGAGGCAAAATACCGATTCCCAGATTATCACCTAGTACTTCTTTTGCGGTCGTATAATTCCAAGGACCTGTTAAAGCACATACAGAACTAACATTTGCACCATCATCGGAATCTTTAATAAATGTGTTAAAATGGTCATTATCTCCTAATCCAGGAGCACTAATATGATCTTTGTAAATTAAATCATGGATTTTCATAAATGCATCACAGATTTCTTCGGTATCCATTTTAATATGTCCGTCTTCTACCCAATTGCATCCAGACTGTCCAAGAGCTGTCATCCATGCCCACTGGTGATCTCCGGTAAGCGGAATTGCCATCGGATAAATTCCAGAATTTTCAGAATCCAGCTGTTCTTTTAAAGCAATCATATCTTCGTATGTCTTTGGCTGTTCTTCTACATATTCTTTGTTGTAATAAAAAGTTTCTGCATATAAATCCAGCGGGAATGCAAAAATTCCGTCATCATATTTTGCATACGTCTGGGTAATTGGATGAAAATCATTTTCAAATGAAATACCTGCCATCTCATAAATATCAGAAACTTCCCGTAAAAGACCATCGGCATGATAAGTAGAAATCCAGTCTGCATGGATAATCAGCATATCGAAATCATCCGACTTAAATTTCGTATAATGGTCTGCGTCCTGAAGCTGTTCAATATAATATTTGTCTTGAGATTGGTTAAAGGAATCTACAATCTTTGACATAAATGGACCGTCACCACCAGTAAATCCATTAATGAATGTTATTGTCGTTTTTCCTTCTGCACTTTCTGTTGGCTGACTGGCTTCAGACTGTACTTCTGCCTTTGTTTCAGCACTTGCTGCAGTCGTTTGAGTTTTTGCACTACCACCACCGCATCCTGCCAGAGAAGCTGTCATAACCCCAGCCATTACTAATGAAACTGTTTTTTTCATTTTCTTCATTGTTCCCTCTCCTTCTCATAATAAA
>URUX01000153.1 GCA_900551135.1 uncultured Clostridium sp. | reverse complement strand
GTCCCATCACTGCCGAACATCCGGCAGGTACAAGGAAGGTTTTTTTGTATTCCTGACGATATCGGAGGTATTTCCGGATTGCCAGATGGTTCAGTACGCACACCACCAAAGCAAATAAAACGTTGGAATACACCACGCTGTAAATTCCCAGATTTAACACTCTCTGGAATACAATCAGAGAAATAATGTGTGGAACCAGCGCAATTGCTGAGTGAATCAGAGGCGCATTCATATGGTTGGTTCCCTGTAAAATCGCATTGGTCATGGTAGAAAGGGAAAAGAACACCACCGCCGCCGATCCGGCCATCATCAGCTTGACTAACAGGCTGTTGTCATGGCTGGCAAATAATAAGTTGCAGACAGGCTCTGCCAGTACGGTTAGTCCCACTGCTGCCGGAATGGCAATAATCATGGAAAACCGAATGGCAGTCCTGGTTCTCTGAATAACCATCTTTCTGTCCCGCATGGCGGCAGCATTTGCCAGCGCCGGAATCAGGGAAGACGACAGAGCATTGGACAGGGCCACCGGAATGTTAAACAGTAAGTGGTATTCTCCAAACACGCCCCAGAGTTCTGCCATCTGCTCTTCCTGTCCAAGAGAACGCAGACCTTCCGCAAATAAATAATTATCCAGTACGGAACTGATATTGTAGACCGTACTGCTTAATACGATAGGAAGTATGGTAATGGTCAGCACTCCGGCGATTTTTCCATAAGAATCTTCTCTGCCGGTTTTATCTTTCCTTTGCTGGCGCTTCATAACAGGCCGGTAGGCAAACAGCAGAAACAGAAAGAACAGCAGCGCAACAACGGCTCCTGCTCCGGTGCCAAGAGTTCCTCCGGCTGCGCCAAAGGAAGCGGCATATTCCGTTTCCCCATACACCAGATCGGCTTTCATTCCTTTTTTTACCAGCCAGCTGGCTGCTCCGATGCTGACAACTGCATTTACGATTTGCTCAAAAAGTTGGGAAAAGGCAGTAGGAACCATAGTTCCATGCCCCTGAAAATAGCCTCGCAGTACTCCCAGATAAGCCATAATCCATACGGTTGGAGCCAGGGATTTTAAGGCATACCGGCAAAAGGGCATTCCCAAAAGCCGGGCAAATACATCTGCGCCAAACCACAGTACCAGACATGCAGCAGCCCCTGCTACAGTGGCATAAACCAGTGCTGCTTTTAAAATCTTCTGGCTGTTTTTATACTGTCCTACAGCAATCCTGCCTGCCACCATTTTGGAAACTGCCGTGGGAAGGCTGTAGGAGGATACAATCAGCAAAATCGAGTACACGCTGAATGCAGAAGTATAATAGCCGTTTCCCTCTTTGCCGATGATTTCAATCAGGGGGATTCGGTAGAACATGCCGATTAACCGCACCAGAATACCGGCAATGGCTAAAATACTTCCCTGTATCACAAAGTTATTTTTCGTGTGCATAATAATATAATCTCTTTCTGTTATCCTTCAATTTTTACCGCCTGGGCTGCGTCTTTGGTGGCGATAATACATACCCAGGTCTTACCGGTATTCAACGTAATTTCATTATGATTCTGATCATAATAATGGGTAACTCCATATTCCCCATCTTTTTCCCAGGTAATGGGAATGGCTTTCCCGTTGGTAATGTAGTAACCGCCGGAACCGGTATGTACATTGATATTTAAATACGGAGTTGTGGCATAATGTCCCCACTGGCACCACTGGACCAGCACATTTTTCACTGCAATCGGGCCTTCATTTCCGGAATGAACCGTTCCGTACTGGTATCGGTGGTACAATCCATCCTCTTCATTGTAGACAAATCTGGCCTGATTCATTCGATAACCTGGTTCTACGGATACCGCATCCATTACGCCGGGACGTTCTTCCAGAGTTACGGTTCCTTTTGCAAAACGGTAATGCCCCTTATAATCAGCGGGATACTCCCAGGTATAGTTTAACTTTTCCGCAGCTTTTAAAATGCCCTGACCGCTGGTATAAGCATTGTGAGGCGCTTTCCGGTCGTTTGTCCGATAATAGGCAGAACTTCCCACACCTTCAATGCCATTGATATTTGCCACCACTTTCCCCAGATAAGGCTTTGCAAATGTACTCTGCCCGAAATGGGCGTAAATTGCCTCAAATTCTCTGGCAAAATACGTATAATAGGTACGGCAGCTCCTAACTGATCCGATTCGTTCCAAATCGTCAAAATCCTCTATCAGAGCCATGTACCGGTTCATATCCCCCTCAACAGGAGCTTCGTATACCACGCCGGCCCGGTTGATGCCATACTGGGGCAGTGCCTGTTTGTCATTGCTCATCATTACTGCCAACGGACGGCGGCTGCCCTGTTTTGCATCAATTAGTTCACCGGTTAAATAGCTGCGTATTTTACCGTCTTCTTCTGTCCGTTCCTCCGGCAGGTAGTAATCCGGCTCGCCCTTGTCTTCTTCTGTGGTTTCCTGACTTATTTCAATAACCGGACGGGTCTGCGTCTCTGGCGTTTCCGTTGTTTCAACCGGCAAAGTGGCAGAGGCATCGGCCTCCTTTCCAGAACACCCGGTTACCCCCATTACAGCAGCCAGGATTGCTGCTGCTGCCCATTTCCATACCTTACCCCGTTTTTTCATTTACCTTTTGTACCCCTTCCGCTGTAAAATCTCCTCTTGTTTTCGCTCCATAACCAGCCGTTCTTCCTCTTCCATATGGTCATATCCGCATAAATGAAGCATGCTGTGAGCGACTAAAAATGCCAGTTCCCTCTCAACAGAATGGCCGTATGCCTGGGCCTGTTCTTTAATTTTGTCTACAGATAAAATGATATCCCCCAGCATCAGTTCCCCGGTTTCCGGATTGAAGCAGTCGCAGAACTCTTCCTCCACTCTGGAAAAATCGGAAGGCGTGTCGTATTCCAGCATGGGAAATGACAGGACATCCGTAGGGCGGTCAATCTGCCGGTACTCCCGGTTAATGGTCTGGATTTCTTCATTATCCGTTAAGAGAACGCTGATTTCCGCCTCGTAAGGACAGCCCTCGTAATCCAGCGCTTCTTCTATAATTTCCCGGATAATCCGTTCATAATCTATTTCCAGCTTCTGTTCGGTTTCGTAATCAATGGTGATACTCATGACTTCCTCCTGTATTTCTCTTTTGAATAAGACTTTTCGGCCGGCTTATTTTTTGCCTCATAATCATCATAAGCCTGAACGATTTTCTGAACCAGCGGATGGCGTACCACGTCGCTGTTGCTGAGGTAACAAAAACCAATATCATCAATCTTCTTTAATACCTTCACAGCCGTATCCAGACCGGATACGGTACCGGCCGGCAAATCCTTCTGGGTCTGGTCACCGGTAACGATCACTTTTGAACCAAATCCGATACGGGTCAAAAACATCTTCATCTGAGCCGGAGTGGTATTTTGTGCCTCATCCAGAATAATATAAGCATTATCCAGTGTACGTCCTCTCATATAAGCCAGAGGAGCTACTTCGATAAGGCCTTTTTCTGCATTGTGAAGATAGGTCTCTGCTCCCATAATCTGGTACAGTGCGTCATACAGAGGGCGAAGGTATGGATCTATCTTGCTCTGCAAATCTCCTGGTAAAAATCCCAGTTTTTCCCCGGCCTCAATCGCAGGACGGGTTAAAATAATCCGGCCTACCTCTCCGTTTTTAAAGGCCTGAATCGCCATGGCCATGGCCAGATAGGTTTTTCCTGTACCGGCCGGACCAATCCCAAATACAATCATTTTATTACGGATTTGGTCTACATACTGCTTTTGTCCTACGGTCTTTGGTTTTACCGGACGTCCGGCAATGGTCCGGCAGATAATGTCCTTGTCTATTTCCAGAATCTTGCTGCTGCTTTCGGAAAATGAGAGAGCCAGTGCATAATCCACGTTCTGCTCCGTAATGGTATTGCCTCTCTTTGACAGTTCGATCAAATCATGAAATACGGCTTTTGCCTGGCCGATGGCCTCTTCCGGTCCGATAATCTTAATAGCGCCGTCCCTGGCCACCATTGTTACATGAAGGGTCTTTTCAATCTTTTTTAAATATGCGTCAAACTGGCCGCATACATTTTTCTCATGCTCTGCGGGAATGTCAATCATTGTGTCTACTATACTCATGAAATATCCATAACTCCTTTGCTTTCCTGGCCTGAATGCTGCAGGGCCTTATCCATCTCATCTGCCTCATACAGGGAAACCGGCTGGAGACAGCCTATGGTTCCTTCTCCTAATACCGTTCCTTCCACATGGCACAAAGATGCATCTTTTAGTATTTTAACATTATTTTCAATAATGTGTACCCCTTTTTCGCTTAAATTATGTAAAAAATTCTCATGGATCTCCTTTCCTTTTTCTTCCATCTCTATTTGGGTATAGGTCCGATCGTAAGAAACCGTCTCTCTGGCTGTAATGCTCCCCCACCAGACCGGCAGGCAGAAGTCACCAAACAGCTTCACCTGATGTTCCTGAATTACCGTTCTCCAGATGGTTCCCGGTTTCGGCGGAACCAGCAGCCTCACCGACACCTTCCCGGCTTTTATCAGAAATCCTTTCCGGACATTTCCGGTATCCGTAAGGACTCTGTGGGATATGGGAAAGGTTTTCCGGTAGCTGTAGCAGCTTCTGGCCTGAATGTCTGCGTCTGCACAGACCGGATTTTCTGCAATCAGTTCTTCGCTGTCATTGGTTATGGGTACTGCCCCGCGTACCAGAATCTGTCCCTTTTTTACTTCGTCTCCAATAGACACTTCCGGCAGGCCGGAACGGACAATCATATGAGTAATCACCCCATCGTAATCTGCGACCAAATCGCAGGGCGTTACCTGTTTTTCCGGAATCTCTGACAACACTTCGTTTTCTTTTATCTGCACCAGAAGCCTGGTGCCGGAAATTCTGGCAGATACCCAGGTAATCTCCGGAAACGCCGAACGGATAGAAGACTCCAGCGCTTCGCAGTCTACCTGTTTTTTTAAGATTCCGCAGGCAATTTGCTGTTCCTTCAAAAATCTGGTCATCGTATTATCGCTATAATGATAATTACCCTGAAATGTAATATCCCAGATAAATAAAGACAGATAAAAAAGTATGGCAAAAAAGCAGAGGAAACCTGCTCCATACATTGTTCTCCTCCGGTTTTTCTGCATAAAAAAAGGAAGTCCCTTTTTTTCCATTACCACAGCCCGCACCTTTGCTTTTCTGGCATAAGCCCGAATTTTAAAAAAATCCGGCAGCGTCATGGAACAGATACAGACTCCGTCTTTATAATTTAAATCCCATATGCTAATCGCCCCAGCGCTGCACAGATTCAAAAAACGTTCGGGAGACCTTCCGGTAATCCGCACCCGTACCGTCCCTTTTAAAAGATGAAGGATGTTCCAATACATACATTCACCGTCCTGCTATTCAAATTGTACTGATTTGATCTGACCCGTTATCTTCATCTCTTCTCTGGTATAATATTGGATAGAAAGCCGGCTTCCAGACACACAAAGTTTGCAGTTTTTCCCCTGAAGCTTAATGAGTGTATCGGTATAAAGGACAATGGAACGATAGTTTTCTACCAGCAGAGCCCTCCGTCCTGCAAAGGAAAGCATCATTTCTCCCATTATCACATCTTCAGGAAATTTCAAGGACGTAACCAGCAATTCTTTTGATTGTGCAAACATCTGTCACTTCCGTATATGTGATTTCTTTTCAGTATATGCTTTGATACAAAGAAAAAGTCCCAGTTATAAACTGGGACTTTAAAATAAGCATTAGTTATACTTACGCTTTCTTGCAGCTTCAGACTTTTTCTTACGTCTTACGCTTGGTTTCTCGTAATGCTCTCTTTTACGAATTTCCTGCTGAATGCCAGCCTTTGCGCAGTTTCTTTTGAATCTGCGTAAAGCGCTGTCTAAACTTTCGTTATCTTTAACGA
>URUX01000152.1 GCA_900551135.1 uncultured Clostridium sp. | reverse complement strand
GGCTGATTTTTTCTGTTTCCGATCAGCCTTTTTTACAGACAGATACTCTAATCCGTTTTCTGCATACAGCAAAAGCGGGTTCTTATACCTGTCTGTCCTTCCGGGGACAGATTTACAATCCGGTATCCTTTCCGCCGGAGGCGGTGCCGGAACTTCTGGCCTTAGGCGGAGATCAGGGAGGGAAAAAAGTACTGCGGATGCATTTGGACGAAGTGACGGAAACAGAAGCCGGTTCAGAGAAGGAAATCAAAGATGTGGATGTGATCAAAGATCTGGACGGTCTAAATGGAGCATGTTATAATATGAATGACTGTTCAGCCATGTGAAGATTCGGACAGGAAAATGCATGGCGGAACGGCTGTGAATATGACAAAAGAAGAACAACGGAGAGACAGGGATGAGCAGACGAATCATTAGTTTTGATTTAGATCAGACTCTTTTAGACCATTCTACCTTTACGATTCCCAGGAGCGCGCTCTATGCTCTGGAAAAATTAAGGGACAGGTTTATTATTGTGATAGGGACCGGACGGGATATGGATAACCGTTACAGCAGACAGTTTAAGGAAATTATCGCTCCGGATGCCATTATTCATTTAAACGGGACAAAGATTACGGTAGGAGAGGAACTGATTTTCGAACATCTGATGGATAAAAAGCTGTTAGAAGGAGTGCTGTCCTATGCAGAAACCGAAGGTTACTGTATAGGAGCCACCATCGGAGAAGAAGACTATTATATGAATCCGGAACGGGTCAGGGAAATTGATATCATGCGCTGGGGGGAGTGTATGAGGCATTTTTCCGATCCATGGAAGCTGATGGAACAGGAAATCCATACCCTTTCTTATTTGGGAGATGAAGCAGGGGCAAAGGAAATTGAGAGACAGTTTCCTGAGTTGAAACTGCCTATGTTTTCCGTTAAATTAGGGGCGGATGTGGTAGTAAAAAAGGCTTCTAAGGCAGAAGGATTAAAACGGCTTTGCAGCTATTTTGGAGTCAGGATAGAAGATGCGGTTGCCATTGGAGACAGCATGAATGATTATGAAATTGTAACGGAAGCCGGATTGGGGATTGCCATGGGCAATGCCATAGATGAACTGAAAAAAGCTGCTGATTATGTGACGGCAGAAGTTGGAGAAGACGGGATTTATAAGGCATGTCTCCATTTTGGATGGATTCCGCCAATGGAATTGGGCTGACAGGCCTGGCTTACTACACAGAAAAGGGGAAAAACGTGGCAAAACAATACGATTTGGTGATAATCGGAGCCGGACCTGCAGGATATACGGCGGCTCTGAAAGCGGCGGACTTTGGCATCTCTACAGTAGTAATAGAGGAAAAAAAACTGGGAGGAAACTGTGTGAACCGGGGGTGTATTCCAACGAAAGCCCTGCTTTATGCATCCGGCCGTTTCAGACAGATGCAGCAGTGCGATGAATTTGGAGTATCTGCTGATTTTATTTCCTTTGATTTTAAGAAAATGCAGCAGTATAAAAAGCGGTCTGTCCAGATGTACCGGGATGAGATTAAACGGCTGTTTGAAGAAAACGGGATTGATTATATGGAAGGAAAGGCCATCCTTCGCCGAGATAAAACCGTAGAAGTCCGAAATTCTGAAGGGCGGGAGTACGTTCAGGGAAAACATATTATTATCGCCACAGGGGCCACGGCAGAGATTCCGTCGATTCCGGGAGCAAACCTGGCCGGTGTATATACCAGCAGCCGTCTTCTGGCGGCAGACACATGGAATTTTGACCGCCTTACCATTATTGGCGGCGGTGTAATTGGTGTGGAATTTGCCACGATTTTCAATTCTCTGTGTTCCAAGGTGACGATTATTGAAAAAGGTCCCCATCTGCTGGGGCCTATGGATGAAGTGGTATCCAGGGCTTTGGAAAAAACTCTGACAGACAGGGGGATTACAGTCTGCTGCAATGCCCAGGTAAGCCGGATTGAGGAAAAAGAAGGGCTTTGCTGTCAGGTTGAACTGGGAGATGGGGAGATCATTTCCATGAAAGCAGGCCAGATTTTAATCGCTGCAGGCCGGAAACCCAATATAGAAGGGCTGTTTGGTGCAGATGTTTCGTTGGAGATGAATCAGGGAAAGATCGCAGTAAACTCAGAATTTATGACCAGCGAGCCAGGGATTTATGCAGTGGGAGATGTTATTTCCGGCATTCAGCTTGCTCATGTAGCTGCGGCAGAAGCTACTTATGTGGTGGAAAAGATTGCAGGCAGACCGCATGGATTTAAGCTGGAAGTGGTTCCGGCAGGAATGTATGTCAGCCTTCCAATTGTTCCCAACTGTATCTATACCCAGCCGGAGATTGCAACAGTGGGAATTACGGAAGAAACAGCTAAGGCTAGCGGCATGAAGGTTCGGTGCGGACGCTATTCTATGACAGAAAACGGCAAGTCGATTATTGCCAAGGAAGAAGGCTTTATACGCCTGGTATTTGAAGCCTATTCCAATACCATTGTAGGGGCGCAGATAGTGTGTCCAAGGGCAACGGATATGATAGGAGAGATGGCTACCGCCATTGCCAACGGTTTGACCGCTTCCCAGCTTTCCATGGCAATGAGGCCGCATCCTACTTACAGTGAAGGAATCTCGGCTGCTATTGCAGATGCGATGCGTCAGGAACAGAAGCCGGATTTATTATAAAATTGCAGCAAATAAAATTTAAGAAAGAAGATGACAGATTATGAATCAGATTCCAGAACGTTTAGCAAAACTGAGAACATTAATGGCAGAGAGGGATATTGACGCTTATCTGGTTCCTACCTCTGATTTCCATGAATCCGAGTATGTAGGCCATTATTTTAAGTGCCGCGAGTTTATTACCGGATTTACCGGTTCAGCAGGTACGGCTGTAATTACCAGAGACCGCGCAGCTTTATGGACAGACGGCCGTTATTTTGTCCAGGCTGGTTCCCAGCTGGCAGGAACTACGGTAACTCTTCAGAAAATGGGACAGGAAGGAGTTCCCTCCATTGAAGAGTATTTGTTGGAACAGATTCCACAGGGCGGTACGCTGGCTTTTGACGGCCGTGTGGTAAATACGGCAGAGGGAGAAGCCCTGGAGGACACCCTGGGAGCAAAGGATATTGCAATTTCCTGCCAGGAAGATTTGATTGATCAGATTTGGACGGATCGTCCGGAAC
Organism: uncultured Clostridium sp.; assembly: GCA_900551135.1. Classification (GTDB taxonomy): domain Bacteria; phylum Bacillota; class Clostridia; order Lachnospirales; family Lachnospiraceae; genus UMGS1370. The sequence goes on along the minus strand of URUX01000152.1, from coordinate 2,789 downwards.
TTTCTGCAGAGCCGGTTTGGGTTCTGGATGAAAAATATGCTGGAAAAGCAGCTTCCGAAAAGATTTCTGAACTTCGGGAAGCAATGAAAAAAGAAGGTGCTACGGCACACATTTTAACAACTCTGGACGATATTGTATGGCTGTTAAACATCCGCGGCAATGATGTGGAATGTAATCCGGTTGTACTGTCTTACCTGTTTATCAGTGAGGATAAGGTGCTTCTCTATCTGAATGAGAAGGTGGTAAATGATGAAGTCCGGACATACCTGTCTGGCATCGGCATAGAAATCCGTCCTTATAACAGTATTTATGAGGATGTAAAGAATCTGCATAATGAAAGCGTTATGCTGGAGAAGAGCCGGACAAATTTTGCTCTTACCCAGCTTTTGGACGAGAGTAATGAGATCCTGAATATTCAAAATCCAACGGCTCTGATGAAGGCAATTAAAAATCCGACAGAGATTGAAAATATGAAAAAGGCTCACATTAAAGACGGAGTGGCAGTCACCAGATATATGTACTGGCTGAAAAAGAACATTGGCAGGATTCCAATGGATGAAATCAGTGTTTCCGACCATTTGTGGGAACTGTGCAAAGAGCAGGAGGGCTGTCTGGGATTAAGCTTTCCGACAATTTCTGCCTACGGGGCCAATGCGGCAATGTGCCATTACTCTGCAACAGAAGAGAGCAATGCAAAATTAGAGCCAAAGGGCCTTTATCTGGTAGATTCCGGCAGACAGTATTATGAGGGAACGACGGATATTACCAGAACCATTGCATTAGGAGAACTGACACAGGAAGAGAGAGAACACTTTACACTGGTTGCCATGAGTATGTTAAGGCTTGGAGCAGTCCGCTTCCTGTATGGATGCAGAGGCTTGAATCTGGATTATGTAGCCAGAGAGCCATTGTGGAGCAGAGGATTAAACTACGATCACGGTACAGGTCATGGAGTTGGATATTTGCTGAATGTTCATGAGCGTCCTAACGGCATCCGGTGGAAGATGGTTCCGGAACGTCAGGATAACTGCGTACTGGAAGCAGGAATGATTAATTCAGACGAACCTGGAATTTATATTGAAGGAAGCCACGGAATCCGTACTGAAAACCTGCTGGTTTGCGTAAAAGATGAGAAGAATCAGTATGGCCAGTTTATGAAGTTTGAATACCTGACTTATGTTCCAATTGATCTGGATGCAATTGACAAATCCCTGATGCATCCGGAAGATGTAGAACTGCTGAATCAGTACCACAAGGCAGTCTATGAAAAGATTTCTCCATATCTGGAAGGAGACGAAAAAGAGTGGCTGAAAGAAGCTACCCGAGAGATTTAACGATTCAGGGCAGCGGAAGCAGAACTGAAATCAGCATATAAGAGTTATATGGGGCATCGTTAAACAGATTTCGTGTTTGACGGTGCCCGCTGTTTATAAGAGTATATAACAGAAGGCTTATGTTGTCTTACGGGGAGAACTGGCAGACAGGAGGAGAGCATTTATGAGAGGAAAAGCAAAAAAACAGTGTAAGTCTCTGACGGCAATTACAGGAGCGCTTACGCTTGCAATGGCGGTCAGTTGGGGCGGGGATGTACTGCCTGACATATGGGTCACGGATAACATCTTCTGGTTTCTTCGTCGGCTCTAATGTCTGTATTTCATCCGCAACTTGCTCTTTATTTTTACTGGATAGTAATCTTTCATAAAAGAAGGAATTTATCTGACGCTCAAGCTGTCTTGTACTCCATTGAGATTTTACAGCTTCCTGCATATAAAATTCTCGTGCGTTTTCATTCTCCACTCGCATTAGAAGCCGATAATGCGACCAACTCAATTCGCTACGCAGTGCGTAGCCATTTGGAAACGTTAAATAAAACTGCCGCATATTTTTCAAATTGGCAACAGTAAATCCTTTTCCGAAATCCTGTGTCATTTGCTTTGACAACTCTTTTAGCAAGCCTGTACCATACTCCGCCTTTTCATTGCCACCCTGTTCCTCAATAATTGATTTTCCAATATTCCAGTAGGCCTCAACCATTGTAAAATTAGCAGTTTGATAGACTTTATTCCTGGCTGAAATTAGAATTTCTTTGATTTCATTATAAAAAGTTTGATTCACGTAATTTCTCCTTTTATATTTCAACTATGATTGTATCCGCCACTTATTTACATATAACTGTATTTCCTCAAAATGAGAAAAGCCACCTGTCTTATATTGTGGCACTATACTGAACAAATCTAATATTTCTTTTGCTGTATTTATGGATATTTTCAATCCCTTTTTAGTTTTTCCCGAACCTAATCCTACCTCACTACACTCAGATAAGCCAGCTAAGTTCTCTTCTATTAACTCCCTTTTATCTTCATTTCTCAAATACGTTGCCACCAACTTATTAAATGAATTAATTAATATCAGGTGTAACGCATTATCTTGCTGCGAAGGAGATTTCCACAACAAAAATGGGTCTAAATATAATGGTATATCTTCATCTAAAAAAGGAATAGCGAAATCAACCTCTTCTTGCGTTGTTGGAATATTGTAGAAATCTATCAATCTTGGTCTTATTATCGCCATAATTTTCTCCCTCTATATTATCTCAAAATACCTCAGTGCATCCTTTATCGCTTCCGCTTTTTCCGCCGTCGGATGTTTCCTCAGCTGTTTTAATTCCTCTACCGCATTAGGTGCATCATGCATCGGAAATCCTAAATCCCGTTTTACCTCCGCAATATATGCAGTATGTACCTTGAAGCCATATTTCGCTTCTATGTACTCCTTTATCATTTTGTAGG
>URUX01000151.1 GCA_900551135.1 uncultured Clostridium sp. | reverse complement strand
CGGATGAAAAGACACCGGACAAAGCCTCTGAGACTGTGAATCAGCAGATCAAGGATACAGAAGGTGAACGGCTTCTGAAACATATCCGGGAGCAGGATTATGTGATCGCTCTTGCTATTGACGGACAGATGGCAGATTCTGTGGAGCTGTCCGAAAAGATAGAACGTCTTGGTATTTCAGGTGTCAGCTCCATTGCTTTTGTGATCGGAGGCTCCCTGGGGCTAAGTGATAAGGTATTGAAACGGGCAGATTATAAGCTGAGCTTTTCGAAAATGACCTTTCCCCATCAGCTTATGCGGGTGATTTTGTTGGAGCAGATTTACCGCAGCTACCGGATTATTTCAGGGGCGCCTTATCATAAATAGAAGCTGGATTCTCAGGGTGAGATATGATAAGATAGGTGTAGGTGAAGAGATATAAAAACAAATATTGCAAAAAAGATTTTTATAGCAGATGATAAAGCAAGTTATGATGCTGCCTGTAAGCGGCTGCTTTCAGAAAAAAGTATTTTAGCCTGGATTATGAAAGCTTGCTTAAAAGAGTATCGAGACTGCGATGTTAGTGAAATTGCTGAAAAATATATAGAAGGAATTCCGGAAGTGGCAGAAACAGCAGTGGGCTCTGATGAGTCAAATGCAAGTTCAATGATTCATGGAGAATCCAATGAAGATGCTACAATGACGGAAGGAACCGTTACCTATGATATTCGTTTTTTAGCAGTTGCTCCTATATCTGGAGAATTTATAAGATTGATTATTAATATAGAAGCACAGAATGATTTTTATCCTGGTTATCCATTGATAAAACGGGGGATTTATTACTGCAGCAGGCTGATTTCAGCCCAGTATGGCACAGAGTTTACAGAGTCCCATTATGAGAAGATTAAGAAAGTATATTCTATCTGGATTTGCACGAATCCGCCAAAAAATCGTAGAAACAGTATTACCCGTTATTATATTACAGAGGAAAATCTGATTGGAGATATAAATGAAGACATAGCCAATTATGATTTGATGACAGCGATTATGATTTGTCTAGGAGACAAGAGGGAAGACGAAACTGCAGGTGTTTTAAAACTGCTGAATGTTCTGTTGTCAACAGAAACAGAGCCAGAGGATAAATTTCAGATTTTAGAAGAGAATTTTCAGATTAAAATGACTCAGAAATTGGAAAGTGAGGTGTCGCTGATGTGCAATCTTAGTAAGGGTGTTGAGGAAAAAGGCATAGAAAAAGGCAAAATTTACGGAGCAGTTGCCGCTTACCGAGATGTACAGCTATCAGATGAGATGATTATAAAAAAGCTGCAGGAAAAGTTCCAATTGTCAGAAGAATCAGCAAGAGATTATTTAAAGTAGGAGAAGCAGGCAGGGCATGGTTGTTCTGCCTGCTTTCATCACGGAGGAAGGCTTATGATAGTATCTCTGCAGGGCTGTATGGCAGTAGGAAAAACTACAGCAGTCCATTATATTGAGAAACATGCTCCCTATGTCCACATTAGTTATGAAGACAATAAAGCGGTCATCGAAGAAGTTGTCCGCAGAGGGCTGATAAAAACAAACTATGAGGATTATTTGGAGATTCAGAAACTTTGGCTTAGAAATGAAGTTCAAAGATGGGAGAAGTCAAAGGAATATCCCTGCACATTGATGGATTTTGGCGCTGAGGAAATAGAATTTTATACCCTTCATTATCCCAAAACCATTGGAGAAAACTGGGAAGTAGAAGAGCCTTTGAAAGAAGAATTAGAAGCAGTCCGCAGGTGTTATCCAGACAGAATTTTGTTTTTGGATGCTTCGGATGAGATTCTGAGACAAAGAAAAGAACATGACAACACCCGTTCCAGAGAATTTTTTGAACACCATATTCAACACCTGCTTCCGCTAAAAAGGCAGTGGTTCTGTCAGATGGACAGGACGGATGTTTTAAATACCGATCATTTGACCAGCGAAGAGGTGGGAGAACGGGTCAGGCAGCGGATTGATACATGGATGTTACAGAACACAGGAGAATATAACAGGAGGACACATGGAAAATCAGGAAAATAGACAGGAAACCGGGACGCCTCATAAGCGCCGCGTCCGTTACAGCGGAACCCATCCCAGACATTTTAGTGAAAAATATAAAGAACTGCAGCCGGATAAGTATGGGGAAACCATTGAAAAGGTTATCCGGAAAGGAAGTACTCCAGCTGGTATGCACATTTCAATTTGTGTAAAAGAAATTATTGACTTTTTGCAGATTCAGCCAGGGCAAACAGGAGTGGACGCTACATTGGGATATGGAGGTCATACTCTGGCAATGCTGAAGTGTCTGGATCATCAGGGCCATATTTACGGACTGGATGTTGACCCAATTGAGTCTGCAAAAACAAAAGAACGGCTGGCCAGACAGGGATTTGGAGAGGATATGATTACCGTCCGGCTGCTGAATTTTGCCAATATTGATGAACTGGCAAAAGAACACGGGCCGTTTGATTTTGTGCTGGCAGATTTAGGGGTATCTTCTATGCAGATTGACAATCCGGAGAGAGGATTTTCTTATAAAACGGAAGGGCCTCTGGATTTGAGGCTCAACCCGGAAGCAGGGATTTCAGCGGCTGAACGGTTAAAAACCATCAGCCAGCAGGAACTTTGCGGCATGTTGATTGAAAATGCAGATGAACCCTATGCAGAGGAAATTTCCAGGACAGTAGTTACGGAAATCCGAAAAGGACGTCCCATTGACACCACAGTACGGTTAAAAGAAGCCATTGAAAAAGCGTTGTCTTTTATTCCGGAAAAAGACAGGAAAGAAGCAGTAAAAAAGTCCTGTCAGAGAACCTTCCAGGCGCTAAGAATTGATATTAATAATGAATATGAGGTCTTATATCAGTTTCTGGAAAAACTCCCCCAGGTACTGGCAGAGGGAGGCAGGGCAGCGATTTTAACCTTTCATTCCGGAGAGGATCGGCTGGGAAAAAAATACTTTAAAGAGTTTTACAGACAGGGAATTTATAAAGAAATTTACAAAGATGTAATCCGCCCTTCTGCTGAAGAGTGCGCCATGAACAGCAGAGCCAGATCTACCAAGATGCGCTGGGCCATTAAGGCATAAAAAGGATAAAAACTTCATCAGGAAAATCATCAGAAAGGAAGACAGAATATGCGTTATCCGAAACATTTAACAGAACATGGAACCATTGGATTTATAGCGCCGTCTTTTGGATGTGCCACAGAGCCGTACCGGACTGCTTTTCAAAACTGTCAGAACGTATTGTCAGAAAAAGGCCATGGTATTGTACTGGGGCCTAATTGTTATGAAGGTTCCGGAATTGGAATCAGCAGCACTCCTGAACAATGCGGAAGGGAACTGACGGAAAGCTATCTCAGCCAGGACAGTCAGGTTTTAATTTCCTGCGGAGGCGGAGAACTGATGTGTGAGATTTTAGATTACGTAGATTTTGAAAAAATCAGCAAAGCGGAACCCAAGTGGTATATGGGATACTCTGACAATACCAATTTTACCTATCTGTCCGCAACGATTTGTGATACAGCCGCCATCTATGGACCCTGTGCGGCTGCATTTGGCATGGAACCCTGGCATCCCGCAATTAAAGATGCCTATGACCTTTTAAGAGGAGTGAAAACCCGGATATCCGGCTATGATTTGTGGGAAAAAGAGTCTTTAAAAGATGAGGAGCATCCTCTTGTGCCGTATAATGTGACAGAGCCCAGACAGATTCGGTGCTTTTTGGATGGCAGGGAGATTCCGGCGGAACAGGTAAATTTGGAGTTTTCCGGCAGACTCATAGGAGGATGTATGGATTGCCTTGTAAATCTTCTGGGGACGGAATTTGATAAGACCGAAGCGTTTAACAAACGGTACCAGGAGGATGGCTTTATCTGGTTTTTAGAGTCCTGTGATTTGAATGTATTTGCCATCCGGAGAGCCGTGTGGCAGATGCAGCATGCCGGATGGTTTCAGCATGTAAAAGGCTTTTTAATCGGGCGTCCTTACTGCCATGGACAGGAGATTATGGGACTGGATCAATACCGGGCCGTCACCGAACTGTTAAAAGGATACGGAGTGCCTGTGGTAATGGATTTGGATATTGGCCATCTGGCTCCCATGATGCCTGTTATCTGCGGCGGTTATGCCAATATCCAGGTAAAGGATAATGATATTCAGATTGCTTACGAAGAAAAGTAGGAACTGGTTAGGGAGAAAAAGATGCAGCAAGAGGTGCAATATCGAGAAATAGAAAAAGATGAATTGACGCTGGAACTGTTTTCAGAGTTTAAACGCCGCCAGGAAGTAAATTTGTGCTGGCGGAGAGAAGACGGCCAGTGGGTAATAAAAGAAGATCCATTTATAGATGACTGGAGCAGGGAAGAGTATCAGTTTTTGATTCAGTGCCTGCTGGGGACAATTGAGAAAGGCGGTCTGGTTTACGGAGCGTTTGTAAATGGAGAATTAAAGGGATTTACTTCTGTGGAGGCAGAATTTTTAGGAAAAAACAAAGACTTTTTAGACCTGACCAGCATCCACGTATCTCAGGATATGAGAGGTATGGGAATCGGAAAAAAACTATTTTTAACGGCAGCAGACTGGGCCAGGCAGCATGGAGCAAAAAGGCTTTACATATCCTCTCATTCTGCTGTAGAGACCCAAAATTTTTACCGTTCACTAGGGTGTGTAGATACCAGTGAACCCATTGCAGAACATGTGGAGCGGGAGCCCTATGACTGCCAGCTGGAATATAATCTGATAGAACCGAAACAGTCATAAAACAGACAAGGCCTCATATATTAGGGTAAAGGAGTGAGGCTTAGATGGCTGAAAGAGAAGAAATTCTGCGGCTGTTTCCTGGAAGCTTAAGGAAAATTCTGGGACAGGTTCCAGGTGATTTTAGAAACATACAGGAGATCCGCCTCAGGGCGGAGCAGCCGATGCTGCTGGTAATGGAAAACCAGGAATATTTTTTGACTCCTTCCGGAAAACTGGGACAGGAGCCAAAGGGGGCTGCCGTAATTTCGGCGCCCCAGATACGGGAAACCGTAGAATATATGGGGAATTACTCCCTTTATGCATTTGAGGAAGAAGTACGGCGGGGATTTTTGACTCTTCAGGGCGGCCACCGGGTAGGACTGGCCGGTCAGGCAGTGGTAGAAGGCCATATGGAGTCAGGAGTACGGCAGGTAAAAACATTCAAGTACATTTCATTTTTAAATGTACGGATTGCCCACCAAAGAAAAGGCTGCGCCGCCGGACTTCTTCCTTTTTTATGTGAAGACGGCAGACTGCTGCCGTCTTTATTAATTTCACCTCCCAGATGCGGAAAAACCACGGTTTTAAGAGACTTAATCCGAATGGTATCCGATGGGACGCCGTCATTTCCAGGCAGGACAGTCGGAGTAGTAGACGAGCGTTCAGAATTGGGCGCATGCTGTCAGGGAATCCCTCAAAATGATTTGGGAATCCGGACAGATGTATTAGACTGCTGTCCAAAAGCAGACGGTATGATGATGTTAATTAAGACCATGGCTCCGGAGGTGATTGCTGTCGATGAAATCGGAAGCGAGGAAGATTTTCGTGCAGTTGAATATGCCAGAAACTGCGGATGCAGCCTGATTGCGACGGTTCATGGGACATCGGTTCAGGATATAAAAGAAAAGCCGGTATTAAAACGGCTGGTGGAAGAAAAAACCTTTCAGCGGTATGTAGTGCTGGAACGCAGTCCATGTCCTGGCACTGTGAAAGCAGTTTATGATGACCGGGAACGGCCAGTTGATTTTGGCACAAAGAAAGAAACGGTACGGCCATGAAATGGGCCGGGGCGTGTCTGGTAATGCTGGGGGCAGCTGGACTTGGCTGGCAGCTGGCTTTTTTCTGGAAGCAAAGACTGTCGCTATTAATTGCCCTCCGGCAGCTGGTTTATTTTTTGAAAGGGGAAATTGTGTACAGCCATGCACCTCTGGCAGAAGGCCTGTTCCAGTCGGGAAAGAAAGGCGGAGGGCCTTTTGGAGAGATGTTCCAGGAATCTGCCAGGCGTTTAAATCTTCGGGATGG
>URUX01000150.1 GCA_900551135.1 uncultured Clostridium sp. | reverse complement strand
ATGATCCTCTCTTACCATTCCGTCCGCTTTTGCCCCCAGTCCGATTACCACATTACGCAGCGCACGGTCATTCATGTCCAGACAGCGTTTCCAAAGCACCTGTCTCGGGTCAATTCCCAGTGCGTTTCCCTGCTGGATGTGGTTGTCCAAAAGGGCTGCCAACAGGTTATTTGCTGAAGTAATCGCATGAAAATCTCCGGTAAAATGAAGGTTTAAATCTTCCATGGGAACCACCTGGGCATAACCGCCTCCGGCTGCTCCGCCCTTAATACCAAAACAAGGACCTAAAGACGGTTCCCGCAAAGCAATAATGGCGCTTTTTCCCACTTTCGCAAAGGCCTGTCCCAGTCCAACAGAGGTGGTAGTCTTTCCCTCGCCTGCCGGAGTCGGGTTAATTGCAGTTACTAAAACCAGCTTGCCGTCGGGACGTTTTTTAATTCTCTCCCACAATTCATCACCAAGCTTTGCTTTGTACTTTCCATAAAGTTCCAGTTCGTCCTCCATAATGCCATAGTTTGCAGCGACCGTTTTAATTGGCTGCATAATCGCTTCCTGAGCTATCTCGATATCTGTTTTCATCCTTCATCCTCCTGTGTGTTTATTTGCTACTTAACCGCCCAGTTCCATAAGTTCTTCAAACTGCTCCATCGACATAAGAACCTTACGCGGTTTTGTTCCTTCCTCTTCTCCTACCACTCCGGCTTCTGCCAGCTGATCCATAATACGGGCAGCCCTGTTAAAGCCGATTTTAAATACTCTCTGCAGCATTCCGATAGAAGCCTTGTCTTTTTCTATGATGAATTTTGCCGCCTGGACAAAATACTCATCCCGGTTGTCTCCGCCTGCCGCAGTTCCCTGGGGGCCTTTGGCAATCTGCTGCTCTATGTCCGGACTGTATGGTGTGCCCAGCTCCTGCCGGCTTAAAAATTCTACCACCTTTGCCACCTCGCTGTCCGATACAAACGCGCCCTGAACGCGCTGGGGCTTCGGCATGCCAGAAGGATAAAACAGCATGTCTCCCTTTCCCAGCAGCTTTTCTGCTCCATTCATATCAATAATGGTTCTGGAGTCTACGCCGGAAGATACAGCAAATGCAATTCTGGACGGCACATTAGCCTTAATCAGACCAGTAATAACGTTTACAGAAGGTCTCTGGGTTGCGATTACCAGATGGATTCCTGCTGCACGGGCAAGCTGTGCCAGGCGGCAGATGGAATCTTCCACTTCCCCCGGAGCCACCATCATAAGGTCTGCCAGCTCATCAACAATAATCACAATCTGCGGCATTTTTTTCGGTTTCTTCTCATCTTCAATATCCTGAATAGTTTCTACCCTGGCATTATATCCTTTCAAATCCCGGACGCCGCATTCTGCAAATTTTTTGTATCGGTCTGTCATCTCCGCTACTGCCCAGTTTAATGCCCCGGATGCCTTTTTGGGATCTGTGACAACTGGAATCAGGAGATGGGGGATTCCATTATAAACACTTAATTCTACTACCTTAGGGTCAACCATAATCAGCTTGACGTCATCCGGATTGGCCTTGTAGATAATGCTCATAATCAGGGTATTGATACACACCGATTTACCGGAACCGGTTGCGCCTGCAATTAACAGATGGGGCATCTTGGCAATATCTGTAACCACTGTCTGCCCTCCGATGTCTTTTCCTACGGCAAATGCCAGATGGGAGGAATGGCGTTTAAATTCTTCCGATTCCAGCAGATCTCTTAAATAAACAATATTGTTTTCTTTGTTTGGAACCTCGATTCCCACTGCCGACTTTCCCGGAATCGGAGCTTCAATTCGGATGTCCGCAGCCGCAAGGCTTAATTTGATATCATCGGCCAGGGCTACGATTTTGCTTACCTTAACCCCCTGCTCCGGATGGAGTTCGTAGCGGGTTACGGACGGACCGCAGCTAATATTGGTAACTGTCACTCCCACCCCAAAATCCCTCAGGGTCTGCTGCAGTTTAATGGCGGTATCCTTATATTCCTGTTCGGAAAATGACGTATTCTGACTGCCTTTTTTTAACAGGCTGGTTGGAGGGAATATGTATTCCTTATGGACTTCCTCGATCTTCTCTCTGGCCTCCATCGCTACTGCCGCCTGGGTATTTCCCTCCTCTTTTACCTCTTCTTTCCGCTTTTCCAATTTCTTTTGAAGAAGTTCTGTCTCGCTTTCAATGACTTTTCCTGTGGCCGTAACCACCCGTTTTTCTCCTTCCGGAACGTATACCGTATCCTCCTTCCGGATTGGCTCCGAAAAGGCCTCCGGCTGTGGTTCAGAAGAAGTCTGACCGGATGGTTCCAAAACTTCTCCGACAGATTCCTGGAGCGGTTCCTGGAACGATTCGGCAAATACCTCCGGCTCTTCTTCCATAATCAGGGTACTGGAAACCGAATCTTCCTCAAATGGAACAGGTTCTTTATCAATTCGGTAATCTGCTCCAGTCTGCTCTAAAAGATCCATTTCGTTTAAGGTACTGGTATTTTTCGGCGCTACAAAGGAAATCGCATCTTCCTCTGATATATCGCCAGCTTCTTCAAAAGGCGGCAGTTCCGGTTCTTTTGCTCCCGGATAATCAATCTTTCCGGTAAATATATCTGCCGGATGGGACTGCGGAGTCTGTTCCAGTTCGGTCTTTCTTTGTTCTGCCTTTCTTTGTTCGGTCTCCTTTTTATCTGCCTCTGCCCGTTTTAACAGTTCTTCTAAAGAGGGCGGCTCCGGAGCCGGTTCAAACATGGAACGGATAGGGGCATCGGTACATAACGGAACATCCGCCGGATCATCAATCTTTGTCGCATCCAAATCGACGCCCCGCACCTTTTGCTCTCTCCGAATCCGCTTTTCTTCCTGCTTTTCTGCGTAAATTTCCCGCCGCCTTCCAATATCTTCTTTTGCATAATGGTACGCCTTATCGCCCCCATTTTTCATCGCTTTAATGACAGATTTTTCCGTAATGCAGACAATGCAGATAATCAGCAGCGCAATCAGCACTACATATGCGCCGGCCGTTCCTACTACGGCAGATAATCCGCCTGCAAAAAGGCCGCCTATCAGTCCGCCGCCTTTCCCGCTTGCAGCAGATACTTTATAATATTCTAAAAATCCTGCTGCTGCCAGATCCCTGCTTCCAAACAGAAGCTGGAACAAACCGCATAAAATCAATGCTGCTCCAATTGCAGCGCAAAGCTTTAAGGTTGCCCGCACATTTCCACGGTTGGAAAGCGCAAAACAGGTTCCGATAAATAAAAAGATGGGAACCAGATATCCGACGCTGCCAAACAGTCCCAGCTGTGCGCTTTTCAAAACCTGTCCTACTGCACCGCACAAATTAAAGTTGCTTAAAAACAGCAGCACAGCGACTACAAAAGAACTGATGATAAAGACTTCGGCACGGATGACCTCTGCTCCCTCATCATACTGGGGCTCCGGCTGTTTTTTGGGACGTCCCGGCTTTCTTTTACTGGTCTGTGGTGTTTTTTTAGTTTTTTTCGTTTCTGACACGAAATATGCCTCCTACTATCTTCCTAATCAGGCAAAAACGAAAATTGCCCATTGTTGATAGTATACAAAAGTTTCCGCAAATTTTCAAGCCTGTGGTGATCTGCCTGTTAACTCTCTATCATCTGATGAAGCTTCTGAAGGGCTTCTTTTATTCCGCCTACCCGGTCGATCAGTCCTGCTTCCACGGTTTCGGCTCCCACTAAAACCGTACCCAAATCCCTGGTCAGCATTTCTGTATTGTGCATCAGCCGCATAAGCTTATCGTAACCAATGCGTGAGTGGGCAGATACAAAGCTTAAAATCCGATCCTGAATCATTTCAAAGTATTCATACGTCTGAGCTGCCCCTATTACCATTCCGCTCATTCGTACCGGATGGATCATCATAGTGCCTGTGGGAACAATAAACGAATAATCCGATGCTACTGCCAGGGGCACCCCAATGGAATGGCTTCCTCCCAGCACCAGAGATACCGTAGGAATGCTAAGCGAAGCAATCATTTCTGCAATGGCAAGTCCTGCATCTACATCTCCGCCAGAGGTGTTTAAAAGCACCAGCAGTCCTTCTACCTCTTTGTCGTCTTCAATTTCTGCAAGCTTTGGGAGAACATGGTCATACTTTGTAGCCTTGCTGTTTCCAGACAGATTTTCATGGCCTTCAACCTCTCCGATAATGGATAATAAATGAATCTTATGGCGTCTTTGATTCTTTTCCAGACTCATCTGCCCATACTCTTTCATCATTTCATTTTCTTTTTCTTCCAGTTCTGTTTTCTCTTTTTCTGCTTCAAACTTGCTCATAATCGTTTCCCTGCTCCCTTATTCTCTTCATATTGTCAACGGCTGCTGCTTCCTTTGTATTAGTCTGTACGATATTTTTGTAATTATTCAGCCGGTTTTCTGTACTTTTTTTCTTTTTTGTAGTAAGATATTTGAAAACAGGATTTTGGACTTTAACAGTGTAAGATCCATTACAATGCAGGAGGCTTTACATGGAAAAAATTAAAATGACTACTCCCCTTGTGGAAATGGACGGGGACGAAATGACAAGAATCCTCTGGAAGATGATCAAAGACGAACTTTTGCTTCCTTTTATTGATTTAAAAACTGAGTATTACGATTTAGGACTGGAAAACAGAGACGCTACCAATGACCAGGTAACCATTGACTCTGCACTGGCTACCAAAAAATACGGCGTTGCAGTAAAATGCGCAACCATTACTCCCAATGCTGCCAGAGTAAAGGAATACAGCTTAAAAGAGATGTGGAAGAGTCCCAACGGAACCATTCGGGCCATTCTGGACGGTACCGTATTCCGCAGCCCTATTGTCGTAAAGGGAATTGAGCCCTGTGTTAAGAACTGGAAAAAGCCTATTACCATTGCAAGACATGCTTATGGCGATGTGTATAAAAGCGTAGAAATCAAGGTTCCGGGCGCAGGAACCGCAGAACTGGTTTATACGGCTGCAGACGGCTCCCAGATAAAGGAAACCATCCATGAATTTGACGGCCCCGGCATTATTCAGGGTATGCACAACGTTTCCGCTTCTATCGAAAGTTTCGCCAGAAGCTGCTTCAACTATGCTTTAGATGTCAGACAGGATCTGTGGTTTGCCACCAAAGACACCATCTCCAAAAAATATGATCACACCTTTAAAGACATTTTCCAGGAAATTTTCGACGCTGAATACGCACAGAAATTTCAGGAAGCCGGCATTACCTACTTTTATACCCTGATTGACGATGCAGTAGCCCGTGTCATGAAATCCGATGGCGGCTACATCTGGGCCTGCAAAAATTATGACGGCGATGTAATGAGCGATATGATTTCCTCCGCCTTTGGTTCTCTGGCAATGATGACCTCTGTACTGGTATCCCCCGAAGGCTACTATGAGTACGAGGCTGCTCATGGTACGGTACAGCGCCATTACTATAAGCACCTGGCCGGTGAGGAAACTTCCACCAACTCCGTTGCCACCATCTTCGCATGGTCCGGCGCTCTGAGAAAACGAGGTGAATTAGACGGCAATAAAGAACTGGCTGCATTTGCAGATAGGCTGGAGCAGGCTACTCTGGACACCATTGAAAGCGGATCCATGACAAAAGATCTGGCTCTCATTACCACGCTGGAACACCCAACTGTATTAAACAGTGAACAGTTTATCAAAGCCATTGCCTCCCGGTTGCAATAGCCAGTCCGGCATCTTCCGTAAAAACACGAACTGTCCCATAAGGATATCCTCTTTATGGGGCAGTTTTTTGCCCTTTTATTAATAAGTTTCACTAATAAAGTATTGTTAAACTCAATTATAAAAAGATAGAACTGCTATAGCTTTTATGAAATATGACGAATATATATGGCTTTTTCCAGAATAATTTTATCAAAATAAATATATAGTATTCTGTTTCATTTTGTGCTACACTACACCTGTACTTAAGTTTAGAAACTTTTATGCGGAGGTCAATATGAAGAAAGTATACGAAGGTAAAACCAAAGATGTATATCAGTTAGACAACGGCAATGTTTTATTAAAATTCA
>URUX01000149.1 GCA_900551135.1 uncultured Clostridium sp. | reverse complement strand
GGCCGGTTGTTTTCTTTATTTCATTATAAATGCAAATCTGCAAAGTCCAGATAACAGTTCCAGTCATACTCATCCAGTTCGTGAGGGCCGGTTTTGAAATGGTGGCCGATACAGCCGTCTTTCAAAGGGGTTTCCGGCTGCTGGCGGCTGCCTTTTCGGATTCCCTCCTTTCCATAAAGTTCATAAACAGGACTGGCTTCCAACAGGGACTGAAACTGCCCCTCAGGGTCTGCCCAGCCATCCCTGGTTCTGGCTGATGTATAGAGAAATCTTGGGGCAATCAGGCTTAAAAGCATATGCTGGTCAAAAGGAAGTTCTTCTTCTCTGTTGCTGTATTTTTTATATCCGGGGCAGAACCAATACGAAAACTTATCCGTAATATCTGCAATCCGTTCTCCCGTATTGCCCCTGGATAATGCGTCTCCGCTGCTTCCCGCACAGCTTGCAGCAGCCATTTTCACCCGCTTGTCCCTGGCTGCCGTCCAGAGAGCCGTCTTTCCTCCCCTTGAGTGTCCCACAACGGCAATCCGTTTTTCATCTAAATCCGGATCTGTCTCTATGTAATCGACGATTCTGCTGACCGCCCAGGACCAGGCGCTGATGGCACCATACAGATTGTCCGGACGGATCGTATTCCTCCCGCTATACTCTGGAAACAATCTGTGAAATCCGGTAGAAAATCCTTCCTCATAGTCTGGGGCCACTTCCTGGGTGCGGAACACAGCGGCCGCATATCCCCTGGACAAAATGGTTTCTGCCGGCCAGAAGGAACTTAAAAAATCTCTGGATGGCTCGCTGTCACGGGTTCCCCGGTTGCATATGGTAATAAAGACCGGAGCCTTTCTGACTGCTTTCGGAACAAACACAACAAAGGAAAACGCAAACTGTCTGTCCCCTCTTCTGGCCTCGACCTCCACCGTCTTTCTTACGGCTCTTCCTTCCATAATGTTATCGGACTCCGCCGTATCCACAAGATGGATGGAAGCCGAAAGTTCTTCTTCCGGAACCCTTCCATATTCCATCTGCTCCAGCATTTCTAAAATCTCCGGCCGTCTCTGTTCTTCCCATTCCTGCACTGTTCTTACCCTTGTGCCATCCCTGCATATCATTGGGTTCGGCAATTTTTTCCACGCTTCCCTCATGTTTCTTCTCCTTGTAAAAATGGTTCTGACAATGGATGCGGCCTCCCCAAACAGGAAAGCCGCATCTGCTCATTTATTTCGTATGTTCTTTTATTCTGCTAAAAAGTCAGTTGCTATCTGATCAATATTTTCAATCAATTCGTCTGTCGTAACATTACCTGCAAGCATTTCAGAAATGCCATTCTTCATATCGGTCGAGATCGCATTGGTAAATGCCTGATATCCCCATTCCTTACCTGGAATCTCGCTGCTTGCATTCAGTTCATTGGAGAAAATTTCAAAATATTCTGCGCCAAAATCATAATCTAACGCTTCATTTCCCTTTACCTGGGACAGATAGTAATTTTCTTTGCAGTAACGGGCATTCTGTTCTGGCTGGGAAATCCACTCGATAAACTCAGCAGCTTCCTTTTCTACGCCGGTTCCTGCAAACGCGCCCAGCCATTTTCCGCCAGGAACGGTTGCACGCTCTGCATCTTTTGGAAGATAGGTTACGCCCCACTCAAAATCGGTAATCTGGTCTTTGTAGTTTGCAATCATCCAGCTGCCTGCAAAATGGGTTGCTACCTGACCGGTACGGAACATTTCGTTAGGATTCTCTGCTCCCAGCCATACAGAAGTCGGCATAATACCATCATCATGGAGTTTCTTAAACCATTCTAATGCTCTTCTCATCTCTGGGGAATTAATATTAGAAGCTGTCATATCCTCATTTAACAGACTTCCGCCTGCCTGATACAGCAGTGTTGCAAATCTCATGGCAGAAAAGTCAAATACCATGCCGTATTTGCAGTCACTTCCTTCCATTACTTTCTTTAATGCTTCTTCATACTCTTCCCAGGTCCAGATGTCTTCTTCTGACTGAGGCACTTCCACCCCTGCCTGCTCAAATGCAGTCTTGTTGTAAATAATACCGTTCGCGGTTACATCCATAGGAGCAGCCAGGAATTTACCGTCAAAATCGGTTCTCAAGCCAGTACCAAAGTTATTTTTAAATGCTTCCGGATCGGATACGTACTCGTTTAAGTCGATTAACTGATTCTGGACTACACCCAAGTTGGTCAATCTTGCCATAGCCGGCTGCTCTCCTGCATTCAGCATGTTTTTCAGCTTATTGTCTACATCGGCATACGGAACTTCAATCAGTTCAATCTTAATATCCGGATGGGATTCCATATACTCTTCTGCCAGACGCATAAAGGACTCGCCTTCTTTTCCATCGCTGAACCAGACCACGTCCAGGGTTTTCACCTCTCCGCTGGCTGCTTCTTCTTTTCCCGCTGCCTCCGTCGTAGCTGCAGCAGATGCAGCCGTTTCTGTTTTTTCCTGTCCTCCAGAGCATCCTGTAAGGGTTCCCAGCACCATTGCTCCTGCTAACATTCCTGCTAAAATCTTTCTCATAATAATCTCCTTTCTCTCCTTCGTTTTTGATATGGAATAATATGATTATTGATTTTCCTCTTTTTGTTTTGCATACTTTCCCGGTGTGATACCGGTTATCTTTTTAAAGGTCGAAATAAAATGGCTGTCGCTGTTGTAAGACAGACCCATCGCCACCTCTGTCACCGATAATCCGCTGTTGAGCATCTTTTTGGCTGCGATGATTTTCTGATTGGTAATGTACTGATTCAAGGTAAACCCTGTTTCTTTTTTAAAGTAATGGCTCAGATAGTACCGGTTTACGTAAAAGACTTCTGCCAGTTCATCCAGTTCCAGTTTTTCATCGATGTGGCGGACAATGTATTTCTTCAGTTCTTCTATCCGGCTTCTGTAAGGAATCAGCCTGGTTTTATCCCCTCCCACAATTTCAGAGGAGTTTCCATCCTCGTAAGCCGTGTCTGCCTTTACAAGGGTGTCAAACATCTCATTTAATGTGTTCAGCAAATCCAGCACTGCAATCCTGGCATTATTTTTGTTGAATACATTTGAGAAATCTTTGACTATGTTTTTTTCTACATTCTGCATCTTGTCTTCCACTAGTTTCAGGTTCTTTCCTGTCAAATGGAGATGATTGGTATACTCTTCCTGGTATTCTTCAAACAAACTGGTAAAATTAAATCCGAAGGCCTCTGATAAAGGCACAATACTTTCTGGTTCAAACATCAGCACATACCGTTTGTAATCCTCGCCTTCTTTTCCTTCTGTGCGATGGTATTCCGTGCTATTGATAAAAAAGATGTCTCCTGCTTTTGTATTATAAATTCTGTTTTTTATTTCCAGCCTTGCTCCATCACACATAAATAAGATAATTTCGTATTGCTTATGGAAGTGAAATCCCTGCATCTTCCAGTTCTGGGTGGAACCATGGAAATAATATAATGATCCAAATTCTTCAAAAAACACCTTTTTCTTCATTCAGCCGTTACCTTTCTGTCGTATATCTCATTGCCTCCTGCAATGCCATAATCATCATGGCCTGTCCATAGGTCATAGGACAGCAGATGATGTTTTTATAAAATTCTGCATTTTCTCCAATGGGCGTTCCATAGGATACATTTTTTACAACGCCATCCTCACCGATATAATCCAGCAGATGAGAGAGCGCCTTCTGTACGGTTGCTCCATACTCGTCCTTTGAAATAACGCCTTTTCGGATACCCTTCATCATCCCGCACAGGAAACCGGCGCTGGCAGACAGTTCAATATAGGAACTGCTGTCATTAATGACCGTATGCCACAATCCTTCTTCCGAATCCGCATATTTTTTCAAAGCCTTTACCTGGTTTTCATAAACAGTCAGAAAATGCCGCTTCAGACCCTCATCCAAATCTGCCATTTCCATGTAGTCCATAATAGCAACGGTATACCAGCTGTTTCCTCTTCCCCACATAATCTCGCCATAGTTGTTGTTCCGGTCAAAATTAAATCCGTGGTAGAACAAACCTTCCTGCTTATTCAGCAGGTATTTGATGTGCTGCAGGAACTGGTAATTTGCTTCATCAATGCAGTCCTGGCGGTGCAGAATCACTCCTGCCCTTGCCAAAAACAAAACGGTCATAAACAGGGTATCAATCAGGATTTCCCCCTGGTTGGGATTTTTGGTAATCATGTGCTGGAAGCAGCCGTCTCCAGTCCGAATCAGGCCTTTTTCTTCCATAATCCAGGCTGTCCATTCCTTTATCAGATCCAGGTATTCCTCTTTTCCCGTAATCTCATATACATAGCTTAATGTCAGCATCGGAGCTGTGGTATTGACGTTTTTTTCCAGAATTCCTTCCTTTATCCGGTCATCAAACCACTGAATCAGAAAGTTTAAAATCTTCTCATCTTTACTGAACTCATAGTATTTATAAAGTCCATAAAGGCCAACTCCCTGAGGCCATTCCCAGCAGTCTATATCGATCAGGCTGATCGGGAACTTTTCCTCAATTCCATTGTTTTTCATGGTCAGCATGGCATCTGCAACCAGATTCAAACGATTTTCATAAACGCTCATCTCTTTACTCTCCCTTCACTCGGATAGTTCCAGCCGGATCCATAGGATAATGATGAACCTTTTCTCCATTTACCAAAAGAACCTGATCCGTTCCAATCACATAGTCCTTTCCGTTATCCGTTACCTGCACAGTGCCGTCTTCCTTCCATTCAATGGCAATCGTCTTCATATTTTCTAATACATCTTCGATCTCTCCGGCCTCTGCTCTGGTCTGTACCTTTACCACCCAGATATTCTTCCTTCCGCCGCTGACGAATTCCCTGCGGGCAGTTGGCCCGCTACTGACCATGGACAGACTGTTCATGGATTTCACTCCAATATATCCTCCGTCCTTTTCTACTACAATGGTATGTTCATCTCCACTGTACTGGTTAAACTCACTTAACGGAATGTAGGCATGGGTATAATCAATCCGGTTTTCCACTGGCGTATCAAATACCAGAATTGCCAGATTCTCATACTGGACTCCCAATGGCAGTACGCTGTTTCCAGCCCAGAAGTTTGGCCTTCCGCTGCCGTATGGATGGGTTTCTCCCGGGTGATTAATAAACACCTGAGCCGTTTCATCAATGACTGCCTGTAAAATGTGCTCCTGATACCCGTTCTGGAATGGCTTAAAACCAATGGCCGTAGAAAGCTGTACCTCGTTATTCTTGTATGTGTAGAGGTTTGCATGCTGCTCGAATCCCTGGGTATTTTCAAAAATCAGGCTCTGGCCTTCTTTTAAGGTAATATACTTTTTATATTCCTGAGGCGCTTCATAATCTCCGCAGGCTACTGCCACATTTCCCATTCCGTTTCTTGCCAGGAAGCCTTCATTGTAGAAAAGATATAACAGGGCTGTGGTTCCCGCATTGTAGTTGCCCTTCATCTCTTTTTCATAGGTTCTTCCAAAGCTGGTCATTACTGCCCCTTTATGCGCGTTGACTGCCAGACTGTAGCTGACCATATCCAGAGCCTTTTTCGCCATTTCATGAAGCTTATCTTCTTTATCGGTTACATTATAAATTGCAGCCAGTCCATGAACGTCTACCGGAATATAGGCGTTGGAATTCCACTCTGTAATGAACTCCCGGAAAAATTCCTCAAACCACTCTTCTAACAGTTCCCTGCCTCTGGCGCTGACTTCTGCTCCAAGCTTTCCACTGTTGGTAAACAACTCGTCCGGGAACAGACGGCCGGCCAAATACTGGCAGGTGTGGAACAGCAGCGCATGGTTTTCGCTAAAGAACCACATAACATCATCTCCCGGCTCATCAATCCAGTACCGGTAATGCAGAGCAGCATCCTTAATCACTGCTTTCACCTTGTCAGACATCTCATCCTGATGCTTAAAATAGGTGGTCAAAATGGTAGTAAAATGGAAGTCCGAGCAGTCCTGCCTCAGGTTAACTCCATTGATTTCATCTAAAATCATCTGCTCTGCTTCATCCAGACGGTATCCCTTTTCAAAATATGCCGCAGCCTTATAGGAGTTTGGCACACTGTATTTTGCAATG
>URUX01000148.1 GCA_900551135.1 uncultured Clostridium sp. | reverse complement strand
CAACTCTTTTTCAGCCAGGTATTTTTCGATGTACTCATCCTGAATGGGAGATTTTTTCTGATTGATCAGTTCTACTTTTTCCGGAATAATGTCTACGGCAGTTACATGGTTATGCTGGGCCAGCAGTGTTGCAATGGAAAGTCCGACATATCCGGTTCCGGCTACGGCAATATTATATTGTTTGTTCAGAATCGTTTTCTGGGATTCCGGCTCTTTTTCCTCTTCAAAAAGGTCCGTAACCTCAAAACCCAGAACTTCTCCGAGACTCTGCAGCTGTTCTACAGAAGGAATATAGTCGGATTTTTCTAACCGTCCAATCATGGCGCGGTTCATTCCGACTGCCTGGGCCAGTTGAACCTGGGTCAGGCCTTTGGCTTTTCTCAATGAAAGAATCGTCGTGACAAGCTTATTTACAGA
Source organism: uncultured Clostridium sp. (assembly GCA_900551135.1). Taxonomy (GTDB): domain Bacteria; phylum Bacillota; class Clostridia; order Lachnospirales; family Lachnospiraceae; genus UMGS1370. The sequence continues at coordinate 5,800 of URUX01000148.1, read as the reverse complement.
TAATTTTTTCATACTTCCTCCAAAAACCAGTTTTAAATAGCATTTATAATGAAAAGATAACGTATTACAATAAAATTCAACTAGAATCATAGCAGAATAAAAAAGAACTGTCAATCAAAACTAAAATAAATAGTTGAAATAAGGAGCAAAAAGATTGAAAACCAGTTTTAAACAGCATTTAAAGAAGCATAAGGCTTCTGGCTGACGTATAAGAGGGGCAGGCGGAGATTTTTAGAGAAAACCCGGATTGTTTCAAATAGTTGGTTATAATAAAAATAAAGAACAATTTTTAAGGGGGATTACCATTGGAGTTTTATCAGTTTTGTCAGCGCTATATAAAACCCTGGTCTTTTCAGGAACAGATGTGTTTTTTAATGATTTTTGCTGTATGTACAGCTGTCTGTTCTTACTGGGTATATAAAAGAAGGATTACTTTTTTTCAGATGGCGGCAGGTCTGGCGTTAGTCCTGTTTTTATGGATTGTATTGGAATCTACTATATTTACAAGAAAGCCGGAGGTACGAAGATATGAACTGGTGCTGTTCTGGTCCTGGTATGAGGTTTTTGTGAATCGGAATTGGAATCTGTTAATTGAAAATGTCTTAAACTGCATCCTGCTTTTGCCCATGGGATTTCTTCTTCCCTTTGTGTTTCAAAGAAAGATCCGGTGGAGTACGGCTTTTTTGGCAGGATGTCTGGTATCGGCGTGTATAGAATCCGGGCAGCTGCTTTTAAGAAGAGGCCTGTTCGAGTGGGATGATATGATTCACAATGGGGCTGGATGCATGGCAGGGAGTTCGGCAGCGAATCTGGTGCTGAACCGGCTGGGTAAATTTTTCGGAGAAAAGAAGAATCTGATTGATAACAATCCGATTTCGGACTATAATCCACAGTGCAATAACTATCCGAAATCGGACTAATACAGGAGGCGCTGTGAAGGAACGAACGATTGAGACCACTCTCTGGGAATACAATACGATATTTAAGGAAAATAATGAGATGTATCGAGGCGTGGCGAAGGTTCTGGGGCTGACAGATACAGCCCTTTGGATTTTATATGCGCTGCGGGACAGCAGGGGTACGGCAACTCAGAGAGAAGTATGCAATATGCTTTATGAGCCGAAACAGACGATAAACTCGGCGTTAAAAAAGATGGAAGCAGAGGGATATATTGAACTGATTCCGGGAAAGGATCGGCGCAGCAAGCGGATCAAACTGACGGAAAAAGGTACGGCTCTGGCTGGCCAGACAGCAGATAAGGTTATTGAAGCAGAACACAGGGCTCTTTGCCGGATGGAGGAGCAGGACAGAGAGCAGCTTCTCCGGCTGTTTCGTACCTATACGGAAAAGCTGAAAGAAGAGATGGAGGCTTCCGGATTGTGGAAACAGAAAACAGGATAGGGATTATAAATACGACTGCGATATAATATGAGGAGTGGAAAAATGAAGAAGAATCCAATACAGTTGTCCGAGCATTTTACATATAAGAAACTGTTTCGTTTTTGTGTGCCATCGATAGTTATGATGGTATTTACCTCTATCTACGGAGTAGTAGACGGTCTGTTTGTATCGAATTTTGTAGGAAAAACGTCATTTGCAGCCATTAATCTGGTAATGCCGTTTCTCATGGTGCTGGGAGGCGTTGGCTTTATGATCGGTACCGGAGGCAGCGCTTTGGTAGCCAAGACTCTGGGTGAGGGAAAAAAAGAAAAAGCCCATGAGTATTTTACCATGATGATTTATCTGACCCTGATTCTGGGTGTCATTACTTCGGTTTTAGGAATTGTGTTTATCCGTCCGATTGCTGTTTTTCTGGGCGCAACAGAAGGAATGCTTCAGGAATGTATCATTTATACCCGCTCCGTAATGTTTTTTAATACTGCATTTATGCTGCAGAATGTGTTCCAGAGTTTTCTGATTACTGCAGAAAAGCCAAAGCTGGGACTGGCTGCCACTGTTGCGGCAGGCATTACCAATATGGTGCTGGATGCATTGTTTATTGCAGTGTTTCAGTGGGGAGTAGCAGGCGCGGCCATTGCAACGGGAATCAGCCAGTGCGTAGGCGGAATCCTTCCTCTTATTTATTTTCTGCGTCCCAACGGAAGTCTTCTTCGCCTTACAAAAGCCAGATTGGAGGCAGGCCCGGTTATAAAGGCCTGTATTAATGGCTCTTCCGAATTGATGTCCAATATTTCTTCTTCCATTGTCAGCATGCTGTACAACTTTCGGCTGATTAAATTTGCAGGGGAAAACGGAGTAGCAGCGTATGGCGTCCTTATGTATGTCCAGTTTATTTTTATTGCCATTTTTATTGGATATGCCATTGGTACTGCTCCTATTATTGGTTACCATTATGGAGCCGGAAATCACAGTGAACTGAAAAGTATGCTGAAAAAAAGCATGCGGATTATGGGCGTAATAGGCGTGACAATGATGTTCCTGGCTCAGATTCTGGCAGGCCCTCTGGCTCATATTTTTGTAGGCTATGACCAGGAATTGTTTGATATGACCAGACATGCGTTCCAGATATTCTCCTTTGCCTTTGTTTTATCAGGAGTCAATATTTTTGTATCTTCCTTTTTTACGGCTCTGAACAACGGCGGAGTATCGGCAGCAATTTCCTTTCTCCGTACGCTGGTATTCCAGATGATTTCTGTGCTGGTTCTGCCTGTGCTTCTGGGGATTGACGGAATCTGGATGGCAATCACAGTGGCAGAGGTGTGCGCATGCTTTGTTTCCGTTTTCTTTCTGTTTGCCAATAAAAACAAATACCATTATATGTAATCAGAACTGGTTGACAAAATGTCTGAAATTGTGCTAATCTGAACAAATAGAAGGAGGCATTTTGGGCTATGAAAAGAAAAATGGGAGTAAAGCAATGGGGGATGATTCTGCTGGCTGTTTGCTGCATATCCGGCTGCAAAGAAAAACCGGTGACAGAATCATCGGCAGAAGCATCAGTAGAATCGTCGGCAGAATCATCAGCAGCATCAGCAGAATCGTCGGCAGAATCATCAGCAGCATCAGAAGAGAAAACTTCTGATGTGGATCGATATGCAGAAATTATGGATACCAGCAGCGACAGCGGAAAGCTGACCGTCTATTTTCTGGATCTGGAAGTAGGGGAGGAAGCAGAGGATAAGGCGGGAGATTCTGCCATTCTGATTTCTCCGGACGGCAAGGTAATGCTTTTGGATGCAGGCCATCCGGATGCGGGGCATCTGGTGGTGGATGCGTTAAAGGATTTAGGCGTGGAGAAAATTGATTATCTGGTAGCATCTCATCCACATATTGACCATATTGGAGGAATCCCCGAGGTAATGGATGCGTTTCCGGTAGAAGAGACGTACCGCTCTTATATGGAATATACTACCAAGACGTATCAGAACTATGTAAACGCACTGGAAAACAGCGAGGCGGAAATCCATTTTGTGCAAACCGGGGATGAATTTGAGTTTGGCGATAAAGTGCGGGTAGAAGTGCTGGGGCCAGAAGGGGAAATTCAGTATCCCAAGGATTTTCCAGACAACAGTACGGAATTTTTAAATGATCATTCTCTCACATTAAAGTTTACATACGGAGAAACCTCTGCTCTGTTCTGCGGCGATCTGTACCGTTCCCAGGAGAGGGATTATGTGGAACAGTATGGCGAAGAACTGGAGGCAGATCTGGTAAAGGCAAATCATCATGGAAAAGATACGTCTAATTCCAAAAAGTGGATTCAGGCAGTTTCTCCCCAGGTAGTGGTTGCTATGAATGATAAGTCTCCCAATATGACAGTTGTGGAGAATTATCAAAAAGAGGGCGCAGAGTTCCACCACACACTGCTGGACGGAGTTGTGAAAGTGATTCTGGATGATAAAAAGACTGTAGAGGTCATAGATCAGAAAGACAGCTGGCTTAATTAAGCGCGCTGTGAAAAGAAATATTATTTTGGGCAGTACGGCTGATTTGAAACGGCAGAGTGACCATGAAAACTGGTCTTTCTGGCGCAGCAGGTTCAGTGGTGCTGCTTCTTTTTGTTTGCGCGCCATGGGCGCGCTCTAACGGGTGAAAGTCCCGAACACGCCTAGGCAACGAGGAAGTGTATAGCTGAACAGCAAGGGTGTCCACTGTGAGGTGGAATCTGAAGGAAACTGTAAGCAAACTCTTGGTCCGACGGACAGAAATCACATATAAGGCTCGGAAATACGGATAAGTCTGCAAAAGAAGATGAAGTCCAAAAGTTGCTGGAAGTACGAGTAAATGTGGCGGATAGATGAGAGGAAAGAGCGTGCACCTTAAGCGTGGAGGTCTCACAGAGGTTCCATTAGCCTGGTAACAACGAACTGTGAGAAGTTAGCAGAGCCCATAGTAGTGAGGAAGTTTCTGTAATGGAAATGGAGCGAAGGGGTGAACAATCAATAAGTTTGAGTAAGTCTTGTATTGCAGAAATGACAACATCTGCCGTAACCAATCGGGGAAAAGGTGGTCAAATCAAGCGAGGCGGAAAGGAAAGAACGCATGGACACAAGTAGTCTAATGGAGCAGATACTGTCTGAGGAAAATCTTAAAAGAGCGTATCTGCAAGTCGTACGAAACAAAGGCGCAGAGGGAGTGGACGGAATGAAGTACACAGAACTTAAGGAACATCTTGAAAAGAACGGCGAAATCATCAAGGAACAGTTGAGGACAAGAAAGTATAAACCTCAACCAGTACGTAGAGTGGAGATACCAAAGCCAGATGGTGGTGTCAGAAACCTGGGAGTACCAACAGTAACAGACAGATTCATACAACAAGCCATTGCACAGGTATTAACCCCAATCTATGAGGAGCAGTTCCACGGACATAGTTATGGATTCAGACCGAATAGATGTGCACAGCAAGCAATTCTAAAGGCACTGGATATGATGAATGACGGTAGCGACTGGATTGTAGACATTGACTTGGAAAAGTTCTTCGACACAGTAAATCATGACAAGCTAATGACGATAATCGGCAGAACGACTAAAGATGGGGATGTCATTTCCATCATAAGAAAATACCTAGTCAGCGGAATTATGATTGATGACGAGTACGAGGATTCCATTGTGGGAACGCCACAAGGAGGAAATCTTTCGCCATTGTTGGCGAATATCATGCTGAACGAACTGGATAAGGAAATGGAGAAAAGAGGGCTTAACTTTGTACGATATGCGGATGACTGTATCATCATGGTGGGAAGTGAAATGTCTGCAAATCGGGTAATGAGAAATATAACCCGATTTATTGAAGAGAAGCTAGGACTTAAAGTAAATGTAGCCAAGAGCAAGGTGGATAAACCGCAAGGACTAAAGTACCTCGGGTTTGGATTCTACTTTGACCCAAGAGCACACCAATATAAGGCAAAACCACATACAAAGTCGGTAACGAAGTTCAAGAAAAGAATGAAAGAACTCACTTGTCGCAGTTGGGGAGTAAGCAACAGCTACAAAGTGGAGAAACTTAATCAGCTTATTCGAGGTTGGATTAACTATTTCAAAATAGGAAATATGCAGAAATTGTGTAAGCAACTTGACGGGACTATAAGATATAGATTGCGTATGTGCATTTGGAAACATTGGAAAACACCATCAAACAGGGCAAAGAACCTAATAAAACTCGGAGTGCCACAATGGGCGGCACGCAGAACAGCATATGCAAAAGGATATGCGAGGGTGTGCAGGTCATCAGATGTACAACAAGCAATAAGCAACAAGAGATTAGCCTCATTTGGACTAATCTCCATGTTAGATTACTACACCGAAAGGTGTGTTACTTGTTAAGTTGATTGAACCGCCG
>URUX01000147.1 GCA_900551135.1 uncultured Clostridium sp. | reverse complement strand
TAAATTTTTAAAAACAAGATATTTTGAAAAAGAGGAAGGAAAACAATTCATGCGTTTGTCCTGTGCCTTAAGTTTTACTTGTTTACATCCATTCACCGGATATGGTATAATAGGAACGTTTTACAAGGAATTATAGGAGTACAGGAAGAACGTATGCTGTTTGAAATTTTACCGGAGAATTTTTTCGGACCGCTGGCGGCCCCAGGGAAAATTGTATATTGGGAATGTATCTGCCGGCTGTTTTCTGTAACCAGCAGGCAGCTTTCCTTTGGTGTAGAACGGGATTTTCTGGTAGATGAGCTCCAGTATTATTTTGACTCCTCCATGTCTGCAGAGGTTCCGGAGAAAGAACTGGAAGAAACAGGAGCCATGACCAGTCGGGATAAAGCCAATTTTATGCTTCGCAGGCTGGAAAGCTATGGCTGGATTTACACAGATGTGGATTACAGTTACGTCCAGAGGATAAACTTTCGGGACTATGCCGTACAGATTATCAAAACCCTGATTAACGTTTCAGAAGAAAAGCGGGCGGAATATCAGGGATATATTTATACCATATACAATCTGGCAAGGGCTGGCGGCAATAACCCTGGATTGGGGCTTTTGCAGATTGCGGAAAATACGGACGCATTGATTACCGGATTAAAAAGCCTGAATGCCAATATTAAGAGATATATTGATGAACTGACCAGACACAGTACCGTAGCAGAGATTATGGATGCGCTGCTAAATGACTATTATACGAATGTAGTAGACAAAGCATATCACAGGCTGCTGACATCGGATAATGTATCAAAGTTCAGGCCGGAGATTGTGGAACGCCTGGAAGCCCACAGCAGAAATAAACGGTTTTTACGGGCAGCTTCCCAGGAAATTTCAGAGCTGAAAGAGATTACTATTGAGGAAGCAGAAGAGATGGTGCTGGAACTGCTCCATGATATTATTGATGCATTTCGGAGAATGGACGATATTCTGGATGAAATTAATAAAAAGAATACACGCTATCAGAGAGCAGCCATTAACCGAGCCAGGTTTTTGCTGTCCAGCAGTGAAGACATCAGGGGACAACTAAAAGATATTCTCACATTTATGAACAATCAGATTCAGGAAAAAAAGCTGGATTACAATTCCATTTACGAGTTAGAGGAGTTGGATCGGCTTATAAAGATTTTTTACTGGGATTATCTGGATATGAACTCTCTTTATGTTCCTTCTGAGGGAAAAAAAGAGTTTATCCCTCAGGAACTGCCATTACGTCTTCCTGATGAAGAGGCGCGGAATGAAAAAAGAAAGAGAATGTCCGAAAAACTGGCTAATGTTTTGAGTCCTGAAAAAATAGCTTCTTATGTAAAAGAGCAGATGGGAGACCGGACCAGTATGCTGGCATCCGAGCTTCCGCTTTCACAGGGAGATACGTTTATCAAAATGATTTATATTCGCTTATATGGACAGAGGAAGAAGGTTCCCTATCAGCTGAATTTAAAAGATTTTGTGGAAAAAGAAGGATTCCGATTCCGAGATTTTGAGATTTTGCTACAGAAGTAAGGGGAAAGAATATGGATTTATTTGAAGGAATGCTTCAAAAAGACCGAGATGAATTTCGGAGAGTCTGCAATAGGCTTATGAGCATGTGCTTTATTTGCAAACAAAATGCAGATACGAAAAGCGAGTATTATTTTATCCTGCGCCAAAAAGCCGTTTTTGAACGGTATCTTGGGATTTTGGGGTATGTGTTGGAGATTAATGAAGAATACGGCGTTGTCCAGCTTGTCAACCGAGAAAATTATAACCATGTCCATTTAAAGCTAAATGAATCCATTATCCTGCTGATTTTGAGAATCCTTTATGATGAGAAAAAACGAGAATTATCATTGTCTGACGTGGTTGTGAATATTGGAGATATTCAGGAAAAATACATATCCTTAAAAATCAGGGAAAAACAGATTGATAAGACTACCATGAACAACGGGCTTCGCCTGCTGAAACGCTACAATCTGGTGGGACTGCTGGACAAGGATTTAACCCAGGAAGATTCTAGAATCGTAATCTGTGATTCTATTTTGATGGCAGTACGGGTAGAAGACATCAAACGGGTCAGCGACATGATTGCATTATACCGAAAGGGGGAAACAGAGGCCAATGAAGATACTGAAGAAAGTACGGCTGATTAATTGGCACAGATTTCAGGATGAAACCATTGAATTTTCAGAATCTGTCCTTCTGTCCGGTGAAAACGGAGCGGGAAAATCCACGATTCTAGATGCAATCCAGTTTGTGATTACCTGTTCCAAGGCCAATTTTAATAAAGCGGCCCATGAAAAGGGAAAAAGAAATTTAAACAGCTATATCCGATGCAAGACAGGACGGGAAGATAAGCCTTATGAAAGAACAGGCCCGTTGACTGCTCATATTGCATTGGAATTTTTTGACGAAGCGAAGAAGCGTCCTTTTATCATAGGAACGGTTATGGATTCGGCTGTAGAGGAGAAGGAACCCAATACAGCCTGGTATCTGATGGATAACAGGGAATTAAGCGACGATTTATTTCAAAAGGGAAATCAAATAAAGGGAATTTCAGCATTCCGTTCAACCAACAAGGGAATTACAGCGTTTGCCATGACTATTACAGAGGCAAAAAAGATGATGTTAAACCGATTTGGAAGACTGGAAGATAAATTCTTTTCCCTCATTCCCAAAGCGCTGGCGTTTAAACCGATTCACGATATTAAGGATTTTGTATATTCCTATGTTCTAGACGAAAAAGATGTTAATGTAGAGATGCTGAAGGAAAACGTCAGGAGTTATCAGGATTTGGAACGAATGCTTCAGGATGTGAAACAGCGGATAGGGGAACTGGAATATATTTGTGAAAAAGAACGGGAAGTCGCAAATTATATCAAAAGAGACCGGTTTCAGGAGTATTACATTGCCAGGGCAAAAAAAGAACTGACTGAAGAGAAACAGGCAAAAACAGAGAGGGCGATCCGTTATGAAGAACTGCAGGGAGAAGAGTGGCAGAAAAAGAAAGATGAATTGAAAAAAGCCAGAGACCAAAAAGAAATGATGATACAGGATTTGGCAGTAGAGCTAAACAGCGATACGGAATACCAGGCATTTCGGGAACTGGAGAGAAAAGAGACGGAACTGAAAGCCTGGATTCGGGAAGATAAGCTGGAAGTAAAAGAACTGAAAAAAGCGGTTTCAGCAGCTCTTTTAGATGTGGAAAAGCTTTTAAAAGTAAAAGACGCAGATCCCTGTATGGAAGAATACCAAAGGTTTTTAGAAGAACTGGAAAGCTGTGAAAGCCTGGCGGCCCTGTTTGCCTGCCTTGAAAAAGTAATCGAATACAAGGAAAACATGTATCAGAAGGTTCAGGAAAAAATGGCAGAGTTGAATGTGGAAATCCGCAGCCAGCAGGAGAAAAAAACGGAACTGGAGCATCAGATACAGGAGTTAGAAGCAAGGCGTCTGGTTTATCCCAAAGCGGTTACAAAGCTTCAAATGGAAATCAGCCAGCAGTTTCAAAAGCTAAACAGAACAAGCGATACCAGAGTACTGTGCGAGCTTTTGGAGGTAACCGATCCCAAATGGCAGAATGCGGTAGAGGGATTTTTGAATACCCAGAGGTTTTATCTTCTGGCTGTTCCGGAGGACTTTGATGTTGCCCTAAGCGTGTACGACAGAATGAGGGAACGGGGACAGGTATTCGGAGTGGGATTAATCAATACTGGCAAATTAGAAGAATATGAGGAATGCCCTAAAGGGACTCTGGCAGAAATCGTTATTTCCAAAAATATCTGGGCCAAACGATATATCAACATGATTTTAGGCAGGGTTCACCGATGCAGCCGGTATCAGGATTTAAAGAAATATCCCGTTTCTATTACCGTGGAGTGTATGCGTTACCAGAATCACGTAGTAAGCGCAATCCGCCCTGAAATATACGAAACGCCTTATATTGGTTCAGAGGCATATAAAAAGCAGCTGGAACAATGCAGAGTCAGGAAACAGAGTCTGGAACAGAGTCTGGCAGGCCTGAAGGAGCGCAGAACACAGCTGGAATTTGTTATAGACCCACTTTCCACTGCCAATGATATTGATGTAAAATATCGGTTAAAATCTCTGGAGACTTTGAGAAGCCATGAGAGGGCTTTGGCTGCCTGTAGGGAAGAAATGAAACGTCTGGAAGCCAGCCAGACCATGATTCAAAAAAGGATTCGTCTGGAAGAAATGCAGATGGAGCGGAGGCAGATAGAAGAAAAGATTGACGGGGTGACAAAGGAAATCGGCCGTTTGGAGGAACGGATTAAGCAGTACAAAGAAGCCGTTCTTCAAATGAGGGAGAGTCTGGCTGGACAGACAACCGAACTGGCTGGACTGGTGGAGGTATTAAAGGAAGATTTTACTGCTTGCGAACGAGAATATATTCGTCAGACAGAAGGAGCAGAATTAGAGAAGTTTATTGCAAATTTTGAACGAGCCAGAAAAGCTAATGATACCCTGAGGGAAAAATCGGAAGGCATGATGATTACGGCCATGCGGGCCTATAAGATTGCCCATGATTTTGGAGCTGCTGAGACCCTGGCAGGATTTCCGGAGTATCTGGCAGAATACGAAAAATTAAAAAATTCCCAGCTGCTGGAGTATGAGGAAAAGGTATATCAGGCCAGAAAAGCAGCGGAAGAAGAGTTTCGGGAGCAGTTTTTATCCAAGCTGCAGGAAAATATTAAGCAGGCCCAGAATGCATTTAAGGAACTGAACCGAGCTTTAAAGGATATTCATTTCAGCAAAGAACAGTATGAATTTATCCATGAGCCTAGCGGAAAGTACAAAAAGTTTTATCAGATGATTATGTCTGACTTTAATGTTATGCAGGGGGAATCCATATTCAGCGGATTATTTAATGAAACTCATAAAGAGGTTATTGATGAATTGTTTGAAAAGCTGACAGTAGAGGATGAATCCAGTTCCAAAACCCTGGAAGAATATACGGATTACCGGACTTATATGGATTATGATATTAAAATCAGCAGTGAAGACGGAAGCTTTATGCTATATTCCAAGGTTAGCCAGGAAAAGAGCGGTGGCGAGACTCAGACCCCGTTTTACATTACAATTGCAGCATCCTTTATGCAGCTTTACCGAAACAGCATTGGCGGAGATTCCATCGGACTGGTTATGATGGATGAGGCGTTTAATAACATGGATGATGAACGGATTACGGGAGTGCTTTCTTTTATGAGCGGTTCCAATCTGCAGATGATTATCGCTGCGCCGCCGGACAAAATTCAGTACATAGGGCCGTCTGTGAAAAAGGTGCTTCTGGTCCTTCAGGAAGACAAGCTCAGTTATGTGGAGGATTTTACCCGTGAAGCGGTATGATGAACGGATACTGGGAAAGCTGCTGGATAAATATGAGAGAAGTGTCTTGTATTCAGGAAAAAATCAGGTAAACTGCTCTGTTTCCCTTCCAATTGGGAGGAAGGTGCTTCCGGAATACTTTGATGAATCGGCCATGCAGTTTGACATTGTCCATGAACAGCTGGAGCAACTGGAAACAGAAGGATATGTACGGCTGATCTGGAAAAATAATAAAAAAGGCCATATATTGGAAAAGTGCCAGCTGGAAATTCCGGCTGTAGAAAAAGCATACCGTCTGCTGAAGCGAAAGCCTAAAAACAAAAAGGAACAGGACATTTTAAAAATCTGTCAGGCTTATTTTGGAAAAGCGGAAGAACTGGATTCATTTCTGTTATGGATTCAGCAGAGACTCCATATGCAGGAAAGTATTGGAAAATATGTGGATACCGATAAACCGGAAGAGTTTGAGAGGCTATGCCAGTTGATTTCCGGTATTCTGGTCAACCGATCCGAGCGTTTCTTACGGCAGTTTTCCATTGAACAGTTCCACGATTCCAAAACAGCGGAGAAAGACATAGAAAAAGCAGCCAGGATCCTTGCAGTTTTTTCAAAAGACGGAAAAATGAAAGAACTGGAAGGGACAGAAATTCTGGAGGAATACAATATCTATAAAAATCCGTCGTGGCTGATGATAAAGGGAAATGCGGTTTTCAGAAAAAAGCTGGGCGGCCAGGAGGCAGAAGTGGATTTGCGGCTGTTTCCAGGAGGAATCGGCCTGTCGAACCAGGATATTGAACAGATTTACTGGAGTCCAAAAGCCAGGATAAAAACCGTTGTAACCATTGAAAACCTTACGTCCT
>URUX01000146.1 GCA_900551135.1 uncultured Clostridium sp. | reverse complement strand
ATGAAATGAGCAAATGTATTCCCAATGGCCAAGAAGCCGGTTTAAAGAAAAAAATGCAGGAATACCTGATTAAAAATGCGACGGTAGAGGAACTGTTTTCCCTGCCGTAAATCAGGTGAAGATAGAGGAGAACTATGGGACTGATAATCGGGTTGGATTTGTGTGACGCCTATACTCAGTTAAGCTGTTATGAAAAGGAAACCATCTGGACCTTCCCCACAATTATCTGCCGGTCGAAAAATGAGGAAGAGTGGTATGTGGGAAAGGATGCGTATGCCTGTAATCTGGTAGGAAACGGAGTGCTGGTAGACAAACTTCTGAATCTGGTATCCAGAGACGGCACAGCTACGATAGATGGTGTAAAATATGAAGCCCTCCGGCTTTTGGAACTTTACATGGAACGGGTTTTGAAAATCCCGGCTCAGGAGTTCGGAGAAGAGGAAATTGACCAGCTGGTGGTAACGCTGCCGGGATTAGAACGAAAGGTAATGGACAGTTTTTTGTACTGTGCCGATTACCTGGGAATTGCCAGGGAAAAGGTGCATATCATCAGCCATGAAGAAAGCTTTGTGTATTATATTTTAAATCAGAAAAAAGAGGTCTGGCGCAGTCAGGTAGGAATGTTTGATTTGTCAGCGGATCGTCTTTCCTACTATGAATTAAAAGTCCAGAGAGGACTTCAGAAGATGATGGTTGTGGCAGAAAGCGAGATTTTAGAAGAAAGTTTTGATCCGGATATTTTAGCCACATCTTCCGGCGCAAAACTGGCAGACAAGATTTTGTGTTCCTGTGGGGAACGTCTGCTGGAGCATAAACTGTTTTCAACGATAGTTCTTTCCGGAAAGGGATTTGAAAAACAGGACTGGGCGCCGGAATTTATAAAGATGATCTGCCGCAGAAGAAAGGTTTATGCAGAAAATGCACTGTTTGCCAGGGGAGCGGCCTTTCGCGGAGCCGACTACCTGAAGGGAAGTGGGAAACATCCCTTTACCTGCATTTGCGAAGGCCGGTTAAAGTCTACAGTTTCTATGGAGATTCTTTATAAAGAAAAAAAGACCCAGCTTGTGATTGCAGGAGCCGGGGAGAACTGGTATGAATGCCGGACTTCTATGGATTTTCTGATGGATGAAAATAAAAATATAGAATTTATGATTACTCCTGCAGATCCGAAGAAAAAAAGAAAAATTTCGATTTCTTTAAGAGAATTTCCCGATCGGCCGGCCTGGACGACCAGACTTCAGGTAAGCATTGGATTTCTGGATGAATCTACAATGGCTGTGGCCATTCGGGATAAAGGGTTTGGGGATTTGTTCCCGGCCAGCAATGCAGTTGTGCGCCAGGAGGTGAGACTATGAGCCTGATGGTCTGCCGGCAGGAGCCGGTAAAAAATCCTTATTATATAGAGACTCTGGGCATCCGGATTTGGTCATCTGCGGAACTGTGCTATGTGATTTACCACAATCCGCTGCTGGTACTGGACGGTTTTGTAGATGAGCATTTAATCGCGTTTATTCGGGAAGAACTGGACATGGAGGTACTGGCTTCCAAACTGGAAAAATGGATAGAAAGCAAAGGGGAGGGGGATCAGCTTCTGTTTTTGATTCTCTCAGAATCCGGCTATTATTCCTCTTCTGAACAGGCAAAGTTCCGCCAGGAGACAGCAGCACTCAGAAAGCTTCCTCAGGCGGAATATGCCCGCCAAAAAGGGGATTATATGTTTGTAAGAAAGCAGTATGGAAAGGCTGCTGCTATTTACGGGAAAATTGCAGAACTGCCCAAAGGCGGTGCAGTAACCGATGAATTTTTGGAAAAGGTGTGGTGCAGCCTTGGCTGTACCCAGGCCAGAATGTTTCAGTTTCAAAAGGCATGGGCTTCGTTTGAAAAAGCCTATAGCTTCCGAAAGAGTGAAGATATTTTAAAGAGGATGTACTACTTAAGCCGGACAGGCGAAGGAATGACAGAACGAAAATACCATCTTGCGCCCATAAGCGAGACTCAGAAAGAAGCGTGGGAAGCAGAGATTGGAGAAGCCAGGGAGAGAGCAAAGACTTCTGAGCGTATTTTAAAGCTGGAGGGGCTGTTTGCAAAAGAATCTTCTGAGAAGCTGGAAGGAGCTTCTAAACTGATCAGACAATGGAAACAGGAATATCGGGGAATGGTCTGATAAAGGGAAGGGAGGAACAGAACAATGTCGCAGGTAACACTGGGTAAGACAGGAATTACAGTCAACAAAAATGGATTTGGGGCTTTGCCGGTTCAGAGAGTATCCATGGAGGATGCCGGATTTCTTTTAAGGAAAGCGTTTGAGAATGGAATGACATTTTTTGATACGGCGAGGGCTTATTCAGACAGCGAAGAAAAAATTGGAGAGGCGCTGTCGGATGTTCGGGATCAGATTTATATTGCAACCAAAACGGCGGCTGAAACAGCAGAGGATTTTTGGAAGGATTTAGAAACCAGCCTGTCTCTGCTAAAGACAGACTATATTGATGTCTACCAGTTCCACAATCCGTCGTTCTGCCCAAAACCCGGAGACGGCACAGGGCTTTACGAGGCGATGCTGGAAGCAAAGAAACAGGGAAAGGTTCGTCATATCGGGATTACCAACCACAGCCTTGCTGTAGCAGAAGAGGCGGTGGAGTCCGGACTTTACGAAACCCTGCAGTTTCCATTTTGTTATCTGGCTTCAGAGCGGGATTTGGCTCTGGTCAGCCGTTGTAAGGAACAGAATATCGGTTTTATTGCCATGAAAGCGCTGTCCGGCGGTCTGATAACCAATTCTGCCGCAGCCTATGCCTATCTGGATCAGTTCGACCATGTGCTTCCAATCTGGGGAGTCCAGAGGGAGAAGGAGTTGGATGAATTTATCAGCTATGTCAACGAGCCGCCTGTAATGACAAAAGAGATTCAGGAGATGATTGCTCACGACAGAACGGAACTGGCTGGAAACTTCTGCCGGGGCTGCGGTTACTGTATGCCTTGTCCAGTGGGAATTGAGATTAATAACTGCGCCCGTATGTCTTTGATGATCCGAAGATCCCCTTCTGAAGCGCAGCTTACCAGGGAAGTACAGGAAAAGATGAAGCAGATTGAAAATTGTCTGCACTGTGGACAATGCAGCAGCAAGTGTCCTTACCATCTGGATACACCAAAACTGTTAGAAGAAAATTACAAAGACTATATGGAAATTCTGGCTGGAAAGCCGATATAGGAGGGATATGATGCAATTTATCTGGTATCCAAAATGCAGCACCTGTCAGAAAGCGAAAAAGTGGCTGGATGCACAGGGAATCCATTATGAACCAAGACATATTGGAGAAGATAACCCAAAGGCAGAAGAAATCAAAGCATGGTATCAGGCCAGCGGTCTTCCTTTGAAAAAATTTTTTAATACCAGCGGATTAAAATACCGGGAACTGGGATTAAAAGATCGCCTGGCAGAAATGTCAGAAGAAGAGCAGATTGCTCTTTTAGCCAGCGACGGGATGCTGGTAAAACGGCCGATTATCGTAGACGGAGATCGGATTTTAGTTGGATTTAAAGAAGAGGAATGGAAAAACTTAGGCTGACGGTTAATAAGGAGGCAGCAGGATGAATATGGTATTTTGGGTGTTTGCAATGATATTTAATATTGCATTGATTGGAGCAATTTTCGTCGGCTTGTATCTGATTATCAAAACTGCAGTGAAAAAGGGTATTTTAGAGGCTTATGATCAGATCAGGAAAGACAAAGGACAGTCGGGACCACAGGACCTGTATTGAGAAAGACAGTAAAAAGAGGCGTGTAAGATGGATGACAGATTAAAAAAACAGTTGAAATTTGCTCTGGAGATTGACAAAGAGAAGAATATTTTCCGTCAGACTCATTTGTCCGGACATGGGAGAAATGAAAATGATGCAGAGCATGCATGGCATATGGCGATTATGGCCTATCTGTTAAGGGAGTATTCCAATGAAGAGATTGACATTACAAAGGTGATGCTGATGTGCCTGATCCATGATATTGTGGAGATTGAGGCAGGGGATACGTATGCCTATGATGAAGAAAGCAAAAAAACCCAGAAAGCCAGAGAGGATGCGGCAAAGGAAAAGCTGTATTCCATGCTGCCGGAAGATCAAAAGCAGGAACTCATTGGGGTTTTTGATGAATTTGAAGCATGTGAGACGCCGGAAGCAAAGTTTGCCCGCGCCATGGATAACCTTCAGCCCCTGATATTAAATGACAGCAATGATGGCGGCGACTGGAAAAATCATCAGGTAAGCGCAGAGCAGGTATACGGACGGCAGGGAAAGACCAGATTAGGCTCAGAAAAGCTGTATCAGGTAACGGATCAGATTATCCAAAAACACGTAGGACGGGGAAATCTCAGAAAGTAGAGGTTGACAAATGGTTAAAACCCCGATATGATTAGAACTGTTCAGGACGGCGGGAGATCTGTTGGGAAAAGCCGGACAAGAAGATGCCCTGTCCTGAATCGTTGCGAAGTTTTATAATTAAAAAGGTAATGAGGAAGAGGAGTACACCTGCAGACCCTGGCAGAGAGGACGGCCCGCTGGCTGAAAGGCAGTCTGAGGAAGAGCAGATGGAAGGTAGCTTCTGAACCGGAATTTCCAACAGACAGAATCGGGACAGATCAATGGTCTTAGTAGAGGTTTCCGCCAAGCCAGCGTTACAGGGCTGTAAGAGTGTCAGACATTCCTTTTTAACAGGAGTCTGGCAGAAAAAAGGTGGTACCGCGGTGATTTCGCCCTTTGCATATACAGTATGCAGAGGGCTTTCTTTTTTGGAACAGAAGGAGGTAACAATGCTTCGATTACGGCCTTTTAAGCCACAGGACGGGGAATACCTGATAAAGTGGTTTGACGATGAAAAAGCCTTCGTGAAATGGAGCGCCGGACAGTTTTCTTATCCGCTGACCAGACAGCAGATTGATGATTACTGCAAAAAGTGGGAACAGGACAATAATGGCTGGCCGATGGCCGCATTAGATGAGAATGGACAGGTAGTGGGCCATTTGCTGATGCGAACCATGGATTACCAGAACAATGAACTGTTTTTCGGTTTTATTGTGGTAGACCCCACCATTCGGGGGAAAGGATATGGAAAGGAAATGCTGAGCCTGGCATTGGAGTATGCATTTCACATCCTGAAAGCAGATACGGTCAGACTTCGGGTTTTTGCAAACAATCCAGGAGCCAAAGCCTGTTATGAGGCAGTAGGATTTGAAGAAGAGCAGTTTATGAAAGCGGCGTTTTCTTATAAAGAGGAATTGTGGGACAACTATCAGATGGCTGCCAGGCGTTCCAAAATAAAACGGCAAGAGGAGAGACTGCTATGAAACAGACAGGAAAAAAAACCGGTCAGACAAGCTGTGATACCTGCGCCAATTATACCTATGACGAGGACTATGGATATTATATCTGCGAGGCGGATTTGGATGAAGATGAGATGGAACGTTTTTTAAGCAGTGCCAGCTTTGCCTGTCCTTATTACCAGTTAGATGACGAGTACCGGATTGTCCGCAGACAGATGTAAAAAGGGGGAAAATCATGAAATCATACGATTATGTAGTATTTGACGTAGATGGAATCCTGTTAGATACGGAGTATTCGATTATCAAATCTCTTCAGCGCCTGGTTTTCCAGATGCAGGGAAGGACGCTCCAGGAGGAAGAACTCCAGTTTGTACTGGGAATTACCGGATCGGACGCATTAACGCAGCTGGGGATTGAGGATACAAAAGAAAATTTTGATATCTGGAATGGATATGCAGACCAGGAAGAAGCCAGCATCCGTATCTTTGACGGCATAGAGGAGACATTGAAAGGCCTGAAAGAAGCAGGGATTCATCTGGGGGTTATTACATCCCGGAGCCGGGAAGAATACGAAAAAGGAGTGGTTTCGCGGGGACTGGGAGATTACTTTGAAACCGTGGTTTGCTGCGACGATACGGCAGTCCACAAGCCGGATCCAGCCCCCATGCTTTTCTATCTCAGCCAGACAAAGGCCAGTCCCAAACAGGTTCTTTACGTTGGAGACAGTATTTACGATATGAAATGTGCAGAGGCGGCGGGCGTCCATGGAGCTCTGGCTCTGTGGGGCTGCAGAAGCAGGGAGCAGATTCAGGCAGAGTATTATCTGAAACAACCAACAGAATTATTGAAATAATCAATACACATAAAGGAGAATATACCCATGAAAGAATTGGAAAAGAATTATAATCCAGCGG
>URUX01000145.1 GCA_900551135.1 uncultured Clostridium sp. | reverse complement strand
AGCTTTGTATTGTGTGTTAAATCTATATTTGAGAACTTGTTACCACTTGCATAAAGCTTTTCCAGCCCATTCATGGATGTTACATCAATATTTTCCAATAAATTATTCTGTACATCAAGGATAGTCAATCCCAGATTATTTGATAAATTCAACTCCGCTAATTTATTATTCTTAGCATTCAATTCCTCTAATTGAGTATTCTTAGTTAGATCCAACTTGCTTATTTCATTACCATAACAGATCAAATTAATCAATAATGGATTATCAGATACATTTAATTCCGATAATTCACAATAAGAACAATCTAAATAAAACAGGTTAGGACAATTGCTAACAGTCAACGATTGAATCGGATTCATATATGTACTCAACCAAACCAAATCATTATTATGAGAAATATCTATACCAGTCAATTGATTATCCCAAACTCCCATGCCGGGATAACTTTCAAAATTGGCAGCAATAACAGCTCCGGTTATAGTGACGGTAGTCCCCACTGAATTTCCATCAATTCTCTTCCAATTCTCACCGATAGTATAGGTCTGCAAAGTACCATCTCCCCAATCAACAGTAACAACAGTTCCTTCTTCTTCCGCTCCCAATGCAAATGACATATCTGTATTGTTAGGAACATTAACAGTGATATAAGGTACTTTTGTGGATTTAAAGTTCACTTCAATTGTAGAAGCCTCTTTCGGGCAGAACAATGTATCTGAAATCTCAATTCCATTAACAACAACACTTTTATATGCATAGTCTGCATCCGGAGTTGCTATAACTTTTACCGGAGTACCTACCATCGCTTTCGTTGTGACCTCTTTATAATTTTGTCCATACTGGGTAGGTTGCTCCAACCTGTAAGTGCCATTCTCTGCCGGATTTAGTGTAATAACGATTGAATCACATTTAGCAGAACCGTCACAGGTTATATCAGTAATCCATTTATAATCACTGGATGTTACTTCCGAATCATCCGCACCTTCTGCATTACACCCTTCAATCAATAAGTTAGCAGAATATACTTCTCTGTCCAATGCCCATAATGTACTAAACATATAATTTACAGAGCATGCCGTCATATTAGGATTATTCCTGCAATCTACTTTCGTTAAACGTGAGTTGTCGGTAAAATCCAAGAAATCAAACATATTTTCCGAACAGACAATTGTTTTTAAAAAGATATTGGCATGAAAAGTATATCATTGGGATGTAAATTCGTCAAGATAAAGCGCTAAAGTGCTATAAAACGCTGCGTTTGTCTTCCTGTAAAAATGATACAAAGGAGAAGTTCGTATGACAGTCAAAAACTCTTCCGCTTTATGGGACGTCCGGAATCCAGCAACACGCTCCGGCTATACTGCTCTGGTAAATCCCATCCGCCATGTATTCCTTACCGGGCCGAAAGGAATTGGAAAATCAACGCTGATTCAAACTGTATTAAGCCGCTTTTGCGGTAAAGCCAGCGGATTTTTTACTATAAAAACAGACCGTTATCTGGAACCATTGACGCACGGTTCGATCAGCTAAGCTGTCAGGCTCTCAGGCAGGCTGCAGGCTGCCCATTAATCATCATGGATGAACTGGGTCCCCATGAAGCCGGTGCAAAACGGTTTCACCAGATGGTTCTGGATACACTAGATGGCCCTGTTCCTGTTTTTGGGGATTCCACATTAATCAGAAAAGGCATGGAAAAAACGAACCTTTTTCACATGCCTTTTTCCATACTTCTTTGTCTCCCTGAATCCGATTTCATTCATTAAAAATCCTCGCCCCGCTTAATCAGCTCTACCAACTTTTCTTTATTTTTAATTACTACAACTCCCTCTTCTTTATCAATGCATCCGTCTCTTCTCAATACAGCAAAAATACGGGACACCGTTACCGGATGAGTCCCCAGATATTTTGACATTTCCACAAAGGTAATATTTTTGGGAATTACCATTTTTCCGTCTATTTCCAGGTAGGCTTCTAACAAAAGCCGGCAAAAACGGATCCCTGCACTTTCTTCAAGTTCCTGTTGAAAATGCTCCAGCAAATCCAGATAATTTACCGTTAACGCCTGAATAACCAGCCGGTTAAACGTCATGTCGCTGTCCAGCAGCTTCTGGCATACTGCGCCGCTTAGCTGATACAATTCACATCGGGTCTTTGCAACGAGAGAAATCTGGCAATGGCCGACTCTTCTGAAACGGTTTTCAAAAAAACTTGGACCTATTGCCTGAATCAAAAACGGAGCAAATCCTATTAAACGTTGGCTGCCAATGTATAAGTAAATTCTCTCGTCTCCCTCCAGAGTATTATTTGTCATTGCCACAACGCCGGACATAAGAAAATATGCCGCTTTTTCTTCCTCATCACAAAGAGCATTATAGATCATTTCCCCACGCTGAACTTCTATCTTTTTACCATAATTTAAAAAACGATCAAACAGAACCTTTTCCACGTTCCTGTCTCCTTACATCATAATTCACAGCTATCATACCATAATTTTTATAAATTTGCCAGATTTCCCAACAACATAGCCTATGTTATCGCAATGCTTTTGTATGATATGTTAAAATAATAACAAATTAATGTTATGGAGGTATCTACCAATGAATAGGAAAAGTTTTCCTGTCAGCCTTAAGGCAGTTCACGCTATCATAGGCGTGTCTATTATGCTGCTCTTTCCCCATCTTCCTTTTACCCTTCCCAAGGTAACTCCGGTAGGAATGGAAATTCTAGGAATCTTTATTGGAACCTTGTATTTATGGACCACCGTTGATCCGGTCTGGGCCAGCCTGCTGTCTATTTTTATGGTGGGCGTTTCCAGTTATGCCCCAATGGGCCAGGTGCTTCAAAGCGCTTTTGGTGCTCCTGTTGTTGTACAGATGTTCTTCTTAATGATTGTTATGAACTGTCTGGTACACAATCGCCTGACTGCCTATATCGGCCGCTTTTTCCTGACTTTAAAAATCAATAACGGAAGACCCTGGGTATTCTCTGCCATGCTGATGTTCGGCTCCATGCTGATGTCTGCATTTATCGGCCCCTTTTCCCCGATCTTTCTGTTCTGGCCGGTTCTTTATGATATTTCCCAGGACATTGGAATGAAAAAGGGCGACAAATATCCTACTATCATGGTTATTTTAGTTGCATTTGGCGCTATGTTAGGTTTCCCAGTACCGCCTTACAGCGGAAACAGCCTGGCTCTGCTTAACAATTTCTCTACCATTACAGAAAACATGGGCAATAAAGTCATTGTCAACAATGCTTCTTATATGTTCCTGGCTATCCTGCATGCGGTAATCGCCCTGGTTGTCATTATTTTATTCTGTAAATTTGTGCTTCGCCCAGATGTAAGCAAATTAAAGAATCTGGATGTGGAAAAGCTGAAAAAGAATCCGCTTCCTCCTTTAAATAACAATCAGAAATTTATGGCAGTAACCTTTATTCTATATATTTTGTCCATGCTGCTTCCAAGTATTTTGCCAAAAACCGGCTTTATCGGATTCTTAAGCCAGAACAGTTACGGCATTGCCATTGGATATACGGCTGTTCTTGCCTGTGTAAATTTAAACAAAGGCGATTCTACACCGGTTCTTCCATTTGGAAAGGTAATGTCCAACTTTGCATGGCCAACGTTTTTCCTGTGTACATCCGCTATTCTGTTAGGCAATGTACTGACAAATGAATCCACAGGAATCTCTGCATTCCTCAATGTCATTTTAGGACCGATTTTCCAGAATATGTCCTCTGTAACCTTCTGTCTCATGCTGATGGTAATTACGGTAATCTTAACAAACCTGTGCAACAGTCTGGTAATTGGCATGCTGCTTCAGCCGGTTATTGCTACCTTCTGTTTAACCTCCGGCATGAATCCGGCTCCTTTGGCAGCCTTATTAATTATCTTCGTACTGTCCAGCGCCGGCATTACGCCTGCTGCTTCTCCGTTTGCAGCAATGCTTCACGGAAATAAGGACTGGCTGGAATCCAAGTATGTTTATCAATATACATCCCTGTTTGTATTGATTGAACTGGTTATCATTTGTGCCATTGGAATTCCTGCTGCGCTGGTGCTGTTCTGATAATCTATTTTAAAAAAATTGGGCATTTCCGATAAAAATCATTGGATTGATACGGAAATGCTCAATTTTCGTTTATGTTTCATTCCCTGCCCCAAATGACTGCGTTGACAATTTCCCCCTAATTTTGATATACTAATCTCAATATTTGTATCATTATCTTTTTATATGTGATTCTGGTTAAGGAGAATACTAATATGAACCTCCTGTCTCATGGCTTTACTACAAGAAGTGACTGGAAATCCTTTTTGATGATTATCAGCAAAAAATCCACCAGTTAAACTCAGACAGCAATGATCTGATTGCAAAAAATATTACCGGAAAAGAATGGATTCAAAAATACCACCGCAATTCCGAAGCCATCCGGAAAACGGCCCGTTCTCTTTCAGAACCTCTGGAAACCCATCTTGGGTATTTTTTACAAGACCCGGAACGCTGGAATCAGGAATGTGCAGATTCCCTGACCGCATATCTCTTCCGCCAGATTACCCGTCTGGAAGATTTGGGAACCATTGCTGCGGTTACAGACTCTCTAATCCAATTTTATACCAGACAGGAAAATGAGATCGGCCTGATGAAATGCCATACTATTCGCGCATGCTGTTATCTTATGCTGGATGCTGTTAATCTGGGAGAAGAAATCATATCCGAATGTAAAAAAGCTGCGTTTTATTATGAAAAACACTTTTTTGATTTGACAGCTGAAGAACAAAGTATGGGCCTGAGCATCTACGATATTGCCCTGGATCAGCTTACCAGTATCCATCACGTATATCATTCTCTCGAAAAATCTCCATTCTCTGATATTCTGAAATTTTACGAATTTGCTTCTTTTGCAAAAACATGGGTACAGAATACAGATGAAAACTATGAATTTAATAAAATACTGCCGTTCTTCGATTACTATATGGCTCAGGCTGTTTTGAGCATTTCGCTGACAGGATGTAATCCCTCACAGGCCGCTATTTTTTATAAAGCTGCAGAAAAAGTATGGAATCACAGTGAAAATGGTGCGGAATCCCGGTTTCTTGATATTCGAAAAAATTTAATTCATCTAATGGCCGAACGGCTGATTGGCAAAGGCAAAGAACAGGAAATTGTCGAGGCTCTCAAAGAGTATACAGAACAACTGTACCACGAAGTGCTTCCTGCTTCCAGAAACGAGGACTATAATACCTTTTGTGCCGTCCAGGATGTCTATCTGACTGCTGATATCCTTCTTCGCAATCCAGACAGACGATCCGATGAGATCCAGGCTGAAAACAATCGGCTTTACCGCAAAATCACCAAGCTGTTTGCAGAATATTCCTCTACTCTTTCCATCAATGCTTATTATAACTATATTTCCAGCCGCCAGAACTACTATTATCTGTGCCGGTCTGCCCAATACATGGATGACCCTACTTCCTTTTTGTATTATTTAGTCCGTCTGACTATTTTCAGGCAGGTACAAACTGCCATCCATTCTGTTATGGTCGGCAAATTAGCGGCAGAGCTGTCGAAGGCATTGATTTCCCAATGTCCGGAATGTTTTATTGGACAGTTTCAAACTCATTCTGCAGAGGAAGTAACCAGATGTCAGGAAACCATTCTGGACTTTGTTTATACAGCTGCACTCCTTCATGACATTGGAAAAGTGACCTGTCCAAACGTCATTACCCAGCAGTACCGTAAAATTA
This sequence comes from uncultured Clostridium sp., assembly GCA_900551135.1. Taxonomy (GTDB): domain Bacteria; phylum Bacillota; class Clostridia; order Lachnospirales; family Lachnospiraceae; genus UMGS1370. The sequence continues at coordinate 536 of URUX01000145.1, read as the reverse complement.
CAGATTTGGAATTTCAGATTATCAAGCAGCACCCCGCTGCAGGAGGAAGCATCCTGAAAAACCTTCCTGTTTTTTCGATTTTCCACGACATTGCAGCAGGCCATCACAAAAGTTATGACGGAACATTTGGCTACCCGGTGGACTTTGATAACACCAAGTCTCCGGTTCGCATTTTTACAGATATGATTACCATTTGCGACAGCCTGGATGCGGCTACTGACAGCCATGGCCGATGTTATGCCCAGGCCAAAACCGTTGACATGGTATTAGAAGAGATGGAACTGTCAAAAAACACCAGATATTCCGGCTTTTTAGTAGATTTCATTATACAAAACGAGGCTCTGAAAAACTGTTTCCGCCAGCTTCTTACGACTGGCCGGTTAGAGGCCTATTACCAAATCCAGCAGGAAATTGAGAACCGTCCAGGTGCATTAATTTTCCGGTAACAGAGAACCCATCTGGATTGTTTCCGATATCGTTTAAAGGGGCCGCAAAATCGTTTCATTCGATGATTTTGCGGCCCCCTCACCTGTACC
>URUX01000144.1 GCA_900551135.1 uncultured Clostridium sp. | reverse complement strand
GGACACAGCTTCCGCAATACAGCCGGCGATCGTATGAGATACAAAATCCTGCACAAGTTCCATGACTACAAGGAGCGTTTCAAAGATTACCATATGTGCGTAGGCTGCGGCCGTTGTATTTCCCGCTGTCCGGAATTTATTTCCATTACAGCTACTGTTGATAAGATGAACAAAGCCATTGCAGAAATCGTGGCTGAAGAGAACAAATAAGGAGGAAGGGAGATTACTATGAATAATCCGGTAAAACCAGTTCCCTGTAAGATTCTGGAAGTAAAACAGGAAACAAAACTCGAATATACATTTAAGGTGGAGACCGACATTAAACCTTCCCACGGACAGTTCTTACAGTTATCTATTCCGAAGGTAGGCGAGGCTCCTATTTCTGTCAGCGCTTACGGCGATGGCTGGATTGATTTCACAATCCGTTCTGTTGGTAAAGTAACCGACGAGATCTTTAAGAAAGAAGCAGGCGACACTCTGTTCCTGCGTGGCGCATACGGCAAGGGCTGGCCAGTTGAAGAGCAGTTCAAGGGCAAGCACATGGTATTAATCGTAGGCGGAACCGGCCTTGCTCCTGTAAGAAGCATGCTGCGTTTATTTGCTGAAAACCCAGGCTATGTAGAGAGCGTTACCCTGATTGCAGGCTTCAAGAATGAAGAAGGCATCGTATTCCGTAACGAACTGGAAAGCTGGAGAGACAAGTTCAACTGCATGTACACTCTGGACAGAGATAAAATCGATGGATGGGAAGTTGGTTTCGTAACCCAGTTCGTATCCAAGGTTCCATTTAAAGACTTTGGCGACAATTATGAAGTAGTAATCGTTGGCCCGCCGCCAATGATGAAGTTTACCGGCATCGAAGCAGTTAAGTGTGGTGTTCCGGAAGAGAAGATTTGGGTATCCTTCGAGCGTAAGATGTCTTGTGCAGTAGGTAAGTGCGGACACTGCCGTATTGACGAGACTTACGTATGCTTAGAGGGTCCGGTATTTAACTACACCAAGGCTAAATATCTGGTAGATTAAAGAAAGGGGCGGACAAGAATGAATCACGATATTGATGTTAAAAAGACACGAATTAACTGTTTCAGACAGTCTAAAGTACCTGGAGAGTTCATGCTTCAGCTCCGTGTTCCGGGCGCTCTGATTGACGCAAAGCACCTGGCTCTGGTTCAGGAACTGTGCGAGCAGTACGGCAATGGCACCTTCCATCTTGGCATGCGTCAGACCTTAAACGTGCCTGGTATTAAGTATGAGAACATTCCGGCTGTAAACGCTAAGATTAAAGAGTACATCGAAGATGTAAACGTTGAGATGTGCGACTGCGATATGGAAGCAGATGATCAGGGTTATCCAACCATCGGTGCCAGAAACGTTATGGCATGTATTGGTAATTCCCATTGTATTAAGGCAAATGCCAACACCCATGAAATGGCTAAGAAGATCGAAAAATTAATTTTCCCAAGCCACTACCACATCAAGGTTTCCGTTGCAGGATGTCCAAACGACTGTGCAAAGGGTAACTTCAATGACTTCGGTGTAATGGGTATTTACAAGATGGTTTACGATCAGGATCGCTGTATCGGATGCGGCGCCTGCGTAAAAGCTTGTGAGCATCACGCTACTGGCGTTCTTTCCTTAAATGACCACGGTAAGATCGATAAAGATACCTGCTGCTGCGTAGGCTGCGGCGAGTGTGTTATCGCTTGTCCTACCGGCGGCTGGACCAGAGGAGACAAGCACTTATGGAGAGTTACTCTGGGCGGACGTTCCGGCAAGCAGTTCCCACGTATGGGCAAGCTGTTCTTAAACTGGGTAACGGAAGATGTAGTTCTGGGCATGTTCGCAAACTGGCAGAAATTCTCTGCATGGGTAATGGACTACAAGCCAGAATACCTTCATGGCGGTCACCTGATCGACAGAGCTGGTTATGTGAAGTTTAAAGAGATGATTCTGGACGGCGTTGAGCTGAACCCAGAGGCTAAGGTAGCAGACGAGATTTACTGGGCTGAGGCAGAGCAGAGAGCAAACATCCATGTTAAGCCAATTTCCAAGCATCACAAAGCAGGCCCACAGTAAACAGTGTCAAACAGGGTGCTGATTAAGAAATAAGATTTTTTAACATAAAAGGGGTTGCTGTAGAATTCTGCGGCGCCCCTTTTTATCTGTAAGCATAGGATTAGATTGGAGACGAAAACATGTACTGTATCAGCGTAAGCCATAAAAAAGCCCCTGTATCGGTCAGGGAAAAGTTTGCATTTTCAATGGAAGAGAAAAAGAAACTGTTAAAGAGATTGACAGCTAGTCCGGAGATTGACGGCGCTGTGGTGCTGTGTACCTGTAACCGCAGTGAATTTTACGTATCCGGCAGCAAAAAGGCGATTTCCATTCTTCAAAATGCAGTGGCCGATTTGAAGCAGATCCGCTTAGAAGAGCTTTTGCAGTATTTAAATATATATAGCGAGGAACAGACCGTGGCTCATGTGTATAAGGTGTGCTGCGGCTTTGATTCCATGGTCTTGGGAGAGGACGAGATCTTGGGACAGGTAAAGGATGCCTATCAGATGACTCTGGAGGAAAAAGCGGCAAATTATGAAAGCCATTACCTGTGCAAAAAAAACCAAGACCGACACCAACCTTTCCAGAACTCCGGTATCAGTAGCTACATTAGTAGCCAATGAAGTCTTTCATTTTGAAAAAGAAGGACAGGAGTCCCAGGAAAAAAAGGTGCTGATTATGGGTGTTACGGGAAAAATTGGAAGCACCATAGCAAAGAATATTTTGAGTAAATCAGGCATAGAGGTCTACGGAACGGTTCGCAGCCATAAATCCGATTTAACTTTTCAGTGGAAGAGCAGCCATATCCATCTGGTAGATTATGCAGACCGGTATCAGTATATGGAAGATGCGGATATTGTAATCAGCGCCACCTCCAGTCCCCATTATACCGTAGTAGGGGAAAAGCTGGAAAAGGTGCTTAAGACTAATAAAAAAAGGCTGTTTATTGATGTGGCCGTGCCGATTGATATAGATCCAATGGTGGGAGAGATAGAAGGCGTGACGCTGTATGATATCGACTTTTTCGATAAACTCTCCAAAACCAATAATCAGATGAAACTAAAGGAACTGGATGCTGCCAGAGAGATCATGAATGCAGAATTGGATGAATGCAAGAGAGAATTGCTGTTCCATCCATGTTTCCAGAAAATGGGGCAATGGAAAGAAATCTTTCAGGCCTATTCTCTGGATACGATTTTGTACCGGATTCGGGATCATGTAAGCAGTGAAGAATTAAAAGTAGTTCTCAATGTGATGGATCACATTGGGGAATGGGTAGAGGAATAGTATATGGCATATTTTCCGTTTTTTGTGGATATTGAAGAGCAAAATTGTCTCATTGTCGGGGGAGGGATTGTGGCCTTAAGAAAAGTGGAGGTTCTGCTCCCTTATGGACCAGATATGACAGTAATATCTCCTGAGTTTGTGCCGGAGTTAAGAATGCTGGCAGAAACGTCTTCTGTGCGGTTGGAAGAGAGGGCGTTTTCCATGGAGGATTTAACAGGAAGGGATTTTGTAATAGCAGCGACAGATGATCCAGAACTGAACCGGCAGATTTCCCTGACCTGCAAAAAAGACAGGATTCCGGTTAATGTAGTAGATGTAAAGGATGAGTGCAGTTTTATCTTCCCATCAATTGTGCGGGATGGAGATATTGTGATAGGGATTTCTTCCGGAGGCAAAAGCCCGGCGGTTACCCAGTATTTAAAAAAGCAGATCCGTAAGGGCATTCCTGACGGTTATGGCCAGCTGGTTCGGCAATTAGGGGAGTATCGCGATTTTGTAAAGCAGCGGGTTGAAGATGTCAATCAGCGCAGCATCATTTTTAAACGAATGGCAGATATAGGAAGAGATCAGGGCTGCAGCATCAATGAGGAACTGGTGGAAACGTTAATTGACCAGGTGCTGGAAGAAGCGGCATATAAGCAGAGAGGGGAGGCATCAGAATGAAGCAGACCGTTCGGATTGGAACCAGAAAAAGTGAACTGGCAGTAAAACAGACCTGTCTGGCTGCCGATATGATGAAGGAACAGACGCCGGATCTGGAAACAGAACTGGTATTAAAGCAGACCACAGGAGATCGGATACTGGATAAACCACTTCTGGAGTTTGGCGGTAAGGGCGTCTTTGTGTCCGAATTTGAAGAAGCCCTTCAAAAAGGAGAGATTGATTTTGCAGTTCACAGCGCCAAGGATCTGCCTATGGAACTGGCAGAAGGACTGGAGATTGTGGGAGTGCCAAAACGGGCTGACATCCGGGATGTAATTGTGACCAGAATGGACGGAAAACTGGAAAAAAAGGCCGCAGATGGGGAGCGGATTGTAGTAGGAACTTCCAGCTTGCGCCGTAAAATCCAGATAGAGCCCTTAGCCATGAAGTTGTGGGGCACTGAGGCAGTCTGCGAAAACCTGAGGGGAAATGTTCAGACCCGTTTAAATAAACTGTTAGAAGGAACTTATGATGCGATAATTTTAGCGGCAGCCGGTTTAAAGCGGTTAAATATTCTGGATGAAGCCAGTCAGGAGAAGACGGTAGAGATGCCGGAGCAGAATCTGCGTTTTACCTATCTGGACTGGGAAGGACTGATTCCAGCAGGCTGTCAGGGAATCCTGGCGGTAGAAGGAAGGAAGGGAGATCCTGTAAATAAGGCTGCAGAGCGGATTTGTGATCCAGATGCACTGTTGTCCTTTCATACTGAACGGAAGATTCTTCATTTGTTGCATGCAGGATGTCACGAACCGATTGGGGTATGCAGTGTGCCAGAAGGAGAAAACCTGAAGATTCGGGGAATCTACCAGGGAGAAAATGGAAAAGCAGTGACAGCCTGCTGGGAAGGCAGCCGGAAAGACTGGGAAGAAGGAGCAGAAGTAATTGCAAGAACTTTAAAAGGCTCTGCTGGAACGGTCATTCTGGTAGGCGCAGGCCCTGGAGATGCAGGACTGATTACGGTGAAAGGTATGGAGGCGCTCAGAACCTGTCAGACTGTGGTTTATGATTCTCTGGCATCGGATCAGCTGTTAAAAGAAGTTCCGGCTGACTGCGAAATGATTTATGTAGGAAAAAGAGCCGGACATCACTCGATGAAGCAGGAAGAGATTAATCAGATTTTAGTGGAAGAGGCTAAAAAAGGCCGGAGAGTGGTGCGGTTAAAAGGCGGAGATCCATTTGTGTTTGGAAGAGGCGGAGAAGAGATTTTAGAACTTCAGAAAGAAGGAATTCCGTATGAAGTGGTTTCCGGAGTGACGTCAGCCATAGCAGCGTTGGCTTCTGCCGGAATCCCCATTACCCACAGAGGAATGAGCCGGAGTTTTCATGTTATGACAGGACATACCAGAGAAAATGGTGTACCAGAGGATCTGAAAGAATTTGGCAGTCTGTCCGGCACACTGGTCTTTTTGATGGGGCTCAGCCATCTGGATCAAATCTGCCAGAGTCTGATGGAACAAGGCAGATCGAAAGATACTCCGGCAGCAGTCATTCAAAATGGAACTCTTCCAGAACAAAAAGTGGTGAGAGGGACATTAGAAAACATTGGTGAAGCATGCAGAGAGGCTCAGATTGGTTCCCCCGCCATTATCGTAGTGGGAGAGGTAACCGGGCTTCATATGGAAATTACGTTAAAACGTCCATTGTCCGGCGTAAAAATAGGAATTACCGGAACGCCTGCTTTTACTGGCAAATTAGAAGCATTGTTAAAAGAGCAGGGGGCCGGGGTAGAAAAAATTGCAGTTATGGATGTGATTTCCCATGCTGACAGTATTCCGGTTCAGGAATGTCTGGAAAACCTGGCAGCGTACACCTGGATTGCCTTTACCAGCGCTAATGGAGTACGGATTTTTCTGAAAGCTTTGTTAGACAGCGGAAGAGATTACAGAAGTCTGGGACATGTAAAGCTGGCGGCAGTTGGTAAAGGAACGGATCGGGAACTGAGAGTCCATGGATTACGAGCAGATTATATTCCAAAACAGTATTGTACGGAAGATTTAGCTCATGGACTGACGGAACAGTTAGGGCCAGAGGATCGGCTTTTGATTCCGAGAGCCGTTCGGGGTTCAGAGGATTTGACAAAGATTTTAAAACAGTCCGGCATTGTTTACGATGATGTTCCTCTGTATGATGTAACCGGACTGGGGCTGGAAGGAACTGCTTTGGCAGAGACTTTGAAAAATCTGGATTACCTGACGTTTGCAAGCGCTTCCGGAGTCGAATGTTTCCTGGCGAATCTGCCGGAG
>URUX01000143.1 GCA_900551135.1 uncultured Clostridium sp. | reverse complement strand
GTGACCCTCTGCTTGTAAGGCAGATGCTCTCCCAGCTGAGCTAAGACCCCATATCTTATCGCTTATTTGCGACTGCTTGCTTAGTATAATCTATATTGTCCCAATTGTCAATACTTTTTCTACAATTTTTTTAAAAGAAATTTTCAGGTGGAGTTTAAGCGGCTTTTATGGGGGGTTCTGGCAGGATTTGGAACAGGAAAAGGAAAGATTTACAGGATAGTAACAGTTCAGTTATGCAGATATTATAATTTATGAATCTTTTATTATCTTTCACAGGGATTTATGATATAATGATATGAACTGAATGAGCATGACTCAAATACGTAACGATTAGAATAACGGGAGGTTTTCCATGCATTATTTCATTGTGAACCCCCAGTCCAAAAGCGGAAAGGGAGAAAAAGTATGGAGAAAACTGGAAAAACTGCTGAATAGCTGGCAGATTGATTATGAATGTTATAAAACAGAAAAGGCAGGAGACGCCAAACTTTTTGCCAGGGAACTTACAGAAGGGGTAAAAGAACCCAGAATTATTGTCGCAGTAGGAGGAGATGGTACGGTTAACGAGATCCTGGACGGATTGTGTTTTTGCGGTCCGATTACCTTTGGATATGTACCGACAGGTTCCGGCAATGATCTGGCCAGAAGCCTGCGCCTTCCTAAAAATCCAAAAAAGTGTCTGAAAAAGATTCTTCACCCCAAATACCACAGGCAGCTGGATTACGGAGTGGTTTCGTATGGGGAGGATCCGGTATTGGCATGGATGCGGCTGTCTGTCATAATGTGCTGTATTCAAAAGGCAGAAAAGTTTTAAACAGGCTTCATGCCGGCCGTCTGGCATATGTTTTGATTGGATTGAAGCAGCTGATTCTGGCAAAGCCTTCGAAAGGGTATATTTTATTAGATGGAGTAAAAAAAGCGGAGTTTAATCATATTTATTTTATTTCCGTCCATATGCACCCCTATGAGGGCGGAGGATTTAAATTTGCACCCAAGGCGGATCCGTCGGATGGGATTATGAATATCAGCGTAGCCAGCTTTAGCGATAAAAAGAAACTGCTTTCCGCAGTATTGTCTGCTTACATGGGACAGAAAAATTCGGGAAAGGGTCTGCGCACCTATGAATGCAGAGAAGCAAGAATCCATGTAGAACGCCCAATGGCGGTTCATGCAGACGGCGAAAGCTGTCTTTACCAGGATGATTTGCAGATCCAGTGCATTGAAAAACAATTACGGGTAATCGTATAGAGAAAGGAACAAAAACATGAGAATCGGACAGGGGTATGATGTGCATAAATTAACAGAAGGCAGAGATCTGATTTTAGGCGGGGTGACCATTCCTTATGAAAAAGGCCTGTTGGGCCATTCAGATGCAGACGTTTTGGTACATGCCATTATGGATGCGCTGTTAGGAGCAGCAGCCCTGGGAGACATTGGACAGCATTTTCCGGATACAGATCCAAAGTACAAGGGAATATCCAGCATCGAACTGTTAAAACATGTGGGAGCATTGCTGGATGAGCACCATTATATCATAGAAAACATAGATGCTACGATTATTTGCCAGAAGCCGAAACTGGCGGCTTACCGTCCACAGATGGCAGCCAATATTGCAGAGGCCCTTCATCTGAACGTAAGTCAGGTGAGTGTAAAAGCAACTACTGAAGAGGGACTGGGATTTACCGGAAACGGAGAAGGAATTTCTTCACAGGCCATTACCTTATTGACGGAAGTGGCTAATTACTGTTATGATGATACAATGACACGGCAGGAGGCCGGATGCGGCGCCTGCCCAGGCTGTCAGAACTGATAAAGACAGTACGTTGACCATAGAACGGGAGGATAGAAATCAGTATGAAAATTTTTAATACGCTTACCAGGCAAAAAGAAGAATTTGTTCCGTTGGAACCAGGCAAGGTTAAAATGTATGTCTGCGGTCCTACAGTGTACAATTTTATTCATATCGGCAATGCGCGTCCCATGATTGTATTTGATACGGTACGCCGTTATTTTGAGTATAAGGGATACGAAGTTAACTTTGTTTCCAATTTTACAGACGTTGATGACAAGATTATTAAAAAGGCCATTGAAGAAGGAGTAGATGCCCAGACGATTTCGGAGCGTTATATTAAAGAATGTAAAACAGATATGGCTGCGATGAATGTCAAACCAGCTACCACCCATCCGCTGGCAACCCAGGAAATCTGCGGCATGCTGGATATGATCCAGACTCTGATTGACAAAGGTCACGCCTATGCGGCGGCGGACGGTACCGTGTATTTCCGCACCAAATCTTTTAAGGACTATGGAAAATTGTCCCATAAAAATCTGGACGATTTACAGTCGGGATTCCGCGAGATTAAAGTAACTGGTGAAGAAGGAAAAGAAGATCCGACCGATTTTGTACTGTGGAAACCGAAAAAAGAAGGAGAACCGTTCTGGGAGTCACCGTGGTGTGACGGACGTCCAGGCTGGCATATTGAATGTTCCGTTATGTCTAAGAAATATCTGGGTGACCAGATTGATATTCATGCAGGCGGAGAGGATTTGATTTTCCCACATCATGAAAATGAAATCGCCCAGAGTGAGGCGGCCAATGGAAAACCTTTTGCTACTTATTGGATGCATAATGCATTTTTAAATATTGATAATAAAAAGATGTCTAAATCCCTGGGAAATTTCTTTACTGTTCGGGAAATCAGTGAGAAATACGATTTGCAGGTGCTTCGGTTCTTTATGCTCAGCGCCCATTACAGAAGTCCGCTGAATTTCAGCGCAGATTTAATGGAAGCATCTAAAAATGGCCTGGACAGAATCCTTACCTGTATGGAGAAGCTGAGAGATTTAGAGAAAAAGGCAGGAGAAAAGGAACTGACGGAAGAAGAAACCAGTGCATTAGAGACGATGAAGGCGCTGACTGCCAAATATGAAGCAGCTATGGAAGACGACTTTAATACGGCTGATGCAATTTCTGCTTTATTCGAGATGGTTAAACTGGCCAATACCAATACAGGTGAAGAGAGCAGCAGAGGATTTGTACTGGCGTTGAGAGAAGAGATTGACCGTCTCTGTGAAGTGCTGGGCATTATTACTGAGAAAAAAGAAGAGGTATTGGACAGCCAGATTGAAGAAATGATTGCTGCCCGCCAGCAGGCCAGAAAGGATAGAAATTTTGCCCTGGCAGATCAGATTCGCGGTCAGCTTCTGGAAATGGGAATTATCTTAGAAGATACCAGAGAGGGAGTAAAATGGAAGAGAGCATAAATTTTCTTACATTTTATAAAGAGGCATTTGGATTAAAAAGGGCGGATGCGGAGACGTATTCGCCCCTGGTACTTGCATATATCGGAGATGCAGTTTACGAGCTGATGATCCGGACGAAAATTGTCAATAATGGTAATATGCAGGTGAATAAGCTGCACAAGAAAAGTTCGTCCCTTGTAAAAGCGGAAACTCAGGCCAGATTAATCAAGATTTTGCAGCCACATCTGACAGAAGAAGAACATGCAGTATTTAAACGGGGCCGCAACGCCAAATCCGTAACAGTGGCAAAAAATGCCTCTATGACCGATTACCGTATGGCAACAGGGTTTGAAGCGCTGATTGGATGGCTGTTTTTGGCAGAACGTTTTGAACGGATGACAGAACTTACTGCTTTGGGACTGAAAGAGATAGGAGAACTTACATGAGATACGAAGAATTGACCATAGAAGGCCGTAACGCTGTCATGGAGGCCTTTCGTTCCGGCAAGACCATAGATAAGCTGTTTGTGCTGGACGGATGCCAGGACGGCCCTGTGCGTTCCATTACCAGGGAAGCCAGAAAGCATGATACGATTATTACCTATGTGCCAAAGGAAAGACTGGATCAGATGTCTGAAACAGGCAAGCATCAGGGCGTTATTGCATTTGCTGCTGCTTATGAATATGCACAGGTGGACGATATGCTGAAACTTGCAGAAGAAAAGGGAGAGCCGCCGTTTTTGTTTATATTGGATGGAATTGAAGATCCTCACAATCTGGGAGCCATTATCCGTACTGCAAATCTGGCAGGAGCCCATGGGGTTATTATTCCGAAACGCCGCGCAGCAGGACTTACAGCTACAGTAGCCAAAACTTCTGCTGGAGCATTAAATTATACTCCTGTAGCAAAGGTGACCAACCTGTCAGCCACCATGGAAGACTTAAAGAAAAAGGGTCTGTGGTTTGTCTGTGCAGACATGGATGGGGAGAGCATGTACCGTCTGAATTTAACAGGGCCTATCGGGCTGGTAATCGGAAACGAGGGTGAGGGAGTTGGCAAACTGGTAAAGGAAACCTGCGATATGGTGGCGTCCATTCCAATGAATGGGGATATAGACTCCTTAAACGCTTCGGTAGCGGCCGGAGTTCTGGCCTATGAGATTGTCCGCCAGAGACTGGGAGCAAAATAAAAGAACCATAAATCTGCATAGCTGAATCGATAATCCGGTATACTAACATAAGCAATTGACTGAAAGGAGCTTGCTTATGAGAACGGATAAGAGAAAAGTAGTATTAGTTGGAACTGGAATGGTAGGAATGAGTTATGCGTACTGTTTACTAAACCAGACAGTCTGTGACGAACTGGTTTTGATTGATGTAAATAAGAAAAAAGCAGAGGGCGAGGCCATGGATTTAAACCACGGTCTGGCCTTTGCTGCTTCTAATATGAAAATTTATGCAGGGGAGTATGAGGACTGTCAGGATGCGGATATTGTAGTCTTATGTGCCGGAGTTGCCCAAAAGTCAGGGGAAAGCCGTCTTGACCTGTTAAAACGCAATGCAGAGGTATTTCGTTCTATTGTGGAACCAGTGACAGAGTCAGGTTTTAACGGGATTTTTTTGGTGGCGACGAATCCAGTAGATATTATGACCAGAATCACTTGCCAGTTGTCCGGTTTTAATCCCAGAAGAGTGATGGGAAGCGGGACGGCTTTGGATACGGCCAGGCTGAGATATTTGCTGGGAGAATATCTGAACGTGGATCCCAGAAATGTTCATGCTTACGTAATTGGAGAACATGGGGACAGTGAGTTTGTACCATGGAGTCAGGCAATGCTGGCAACCAGGCCGATTTTGGATATCTGTCAGGAAAATGCAGAAGGGGATTCTGAGAGTTTCTGTCCGGAACGCTTGGGGGAAATCGAAAAAGAAGTAAGAGAGGCAGCTTACCGGATTATTGAGGCTAAAAAAGCCACTTATTATGGCATTGGTATGGCTATGACCAGAATTACCAAAGCGATTTTAGGAGACGAACACAGCGTTTTGACGGTTTCCGCAATGCTTCGGGGAGAATACGGTCAGAGAGATGTATTTATTGGGGTGCCGTGTATTATCAATCAAAATGGAATCCAAAAGGTTCTGACGTTATCCCTGACACAAGAGGAAAAGGAAAAGCTGACCAGATCCTGCAATACCCTGCAGGAAAGCTATGAAGGAATATTTTAAGGGTTAATCCATTACAGTTATGGTTTGAAGCCGGAACGAGGACCAGGTATTGCCAATCAGGTAGGTGGTGTAGTTTTTTCCGGCTTCGATATTTACAGAAATATCCGTAAGAGACCTGGGAGGAGTAAGGGAACCGGTGAGAAAGCTTTGAATAATAATAGGCAGTTCTCTTACAGGCTGAAATCCGGAAGGCTCAGTAACAAAAAAACGATAAGAGCCGGCAGAAGTCATTTTATAAGGAGAAGCCTGACCAAAAGAAATGGATTGGAAAATCCGTTCTTCTGACGGCGTCTGAATGTCGTAAGAGGAGCCGGAAAAACTCATATTGGCAACCCGATAGCATCCGCATCGGGATGGGCAGTCGAAACATCCATTATCAATTAGCTGGAACAGGGCAATGGCTCCAGAAGGGGAATCCGCTATGGAGAAGGTAGTTTTCTGTCCTGCAGGAAATGGGTATACGCCTTCAAACAGAGTAGTTCTTATGCCGGAACTTTTTCGGACAGTAATCGTATGGAAGCCGTCAGATACAGGGACATATTGGGAAACCGTGCCAAAGGAACTGGTTTCTAAGGATAAGGTTCCGTCGATCAGCACATCAATAGAAAACGGATTGGTAGAAGCATTGAGAAAGCGAGTCTGGACGTTACGAAGAACCTGTGGAGTAAAAGAGGGACAGTCAGCCATGGAAAACCTCACAAATGCTTTTTATCTAAGGTATGATGGAGGGGCGAAAAAGTTCCCTGAAATAAGAAGAAAAATAGGAAGATAAAAAAATTAAAAAATTTTTTGAATTTTGTTGACAAATGAGAAAATACATGTTATTA
>URUX01000142.1 GCA_900551135.1 uncultured Clostridium sp. | reverse complement strand
CATGCGCATCATCCGCACAATAGTATGAACCTGAGGCAGATTTCTGCAGCTGGTTCCCAGTTCTTTCCAGATATAGGGAACCGCATCAATCCGGATCATATCAAGTCCCCGGTTGGCCAGATACAGGAAATGATACATCATCTCATTAAACACCCGGGGATTTTTATAATTCAAATCCCACTGATAAGGATAAAATGTAGTTAAAACGTAATGTCCCGCCTCCTCGATCCAGGTGAAATTTCCCGGAGCCGTCGTGGGAAATACCTGAGGAACCGTCTGCTCATACCGGTCCGGTATCTCCCTGCTGTCATAGAAAAAATAGCGGCTCATGTACTCGCCGTCTCCCTGTCTGGCCCGTCTTGCCCACTCATGCTCCTCTGAAGTATGGTTCATTACAAAATCCATGCAAAGATGGATCCCTTTCTTATGGCAGGACCGGGAAAGAGCCTCCAGATCTTCCATGGTTCCCAGATCCGGGCGCACCTTCCGAAAATCAGAAACAGCATATCCGCCGTCTGAACGCCCCTCAGGAGTATCGAGAAACGGCATCAGATGAAGACAGGTTACACCACATTTCTGAAGATAGGAAAGCTTTTTCTTTACTCCCTTTAAATCTCCTGCAAAATTATCAATATACAGCATCATGCCAAGCATATCCTGCTTCTGAAACCAGTCTGGTGTTTCCAGCTTCTCTCTGTCACGCTTTTTTAACTCCGTCCCTCTCTCTTTATAGAAAGCCTCCAGCTGGCTGCAAAGTTCTGCAAACATAGAACCATTGTCATACAGTTCCATATACAGCCATCTCAGTTCATCCATATGCCGGTTCAGACGGTTCAGAAATTCGTCCATATCCCGTTTCATTGTATTTCCCCTTCCCTGCGCTGCTCCTTCTTCACCTCTGTCAGATGAATCCGGATGCTGCCGTATTCCTGCTTCAAATCGGAAAGCACAATTCCTGCGCTCATCAAGGCTGCTCCGGAATACAACGCACCGGTTTCCCCGCTGCAGTACATTCCATCTGACTTCAGGCCTTTCAGACGAATCCTTGGAACCAGCTGATTTCCATGGGCATTGAGAAGCACCGCAAATATCAGAGCCTCCTGCTGATCCTCACTGACATGCATCCAGGCCGCAGTCTCCTGATCCTGCTTCATATCAAACGGGTTCGACAGACGGTAGTAAGCTCCATTGTGAATCAAAGGCCACAGTTCCTTAAACTCCTGGTTATGAATGGAAATCTGCTGTTTTTCCTCCTCGGAAAGCCGGTTCAGATCCAGCTCATATCCAAAGCTTCCTGCCATTGCAAGATTGGCACGGGTTCCCAACGGCGTGGTTCTTCCGTTTTGATGGTTTGGAACTGCGGAAACATGAGAGCCCACTGCGGATACCGGATAGCCGAAGGATGTGCCGTACTGAATGCAGACCCGATCAATGGCATCTGTATTATCACTGCACCATATCTGCGGTGTGTAATACAGCATTCCCGCATCAAACCGTCCTCCTCCCCCGCTGCATCCCTCAATCAGAACCTGCGGATAATTTCTATGAAGCCGCTCCAGAAAATCGTACAGCCCCAGCACATACTGATGCAGCACCTTTCCCTGCTCTTCTGGCTTTTTCCCGTTGGAATACACATCTGCAATGCTTCTGTTCATATCCCACTTTAAGTATTCAATGGGAACCTCATCCAGAAGACTGCTAATCTGCCCGTAAATATAATCCACTACCTCTTTTCTGGAAAAATCCAGCACAAGCTGGTACCGGCTCCGGACCGGTTTCTTTCCAGGCACAGCCAGCGCCCAGTCCGGATGTGCCCGGTATAAATCACTGTCCTCTGATACCATTTCCGGTTCAACCCAAAGGCCGAATTTCATTCCAAGACTGTGAATCCGCCCGGACAAATCTCCAAGGGTACCGCCCAGCTTTTTTTCGTTTACCTGCCAGTCCCCCAGTCCGGAATCATCCGAATCACGTTTTCCGAACCAGCCGTCGTCCAGAACCAGCATCTCTACCCCCAGTTCTGCTGCCTGCTTCGCAATTTCATAAATTTTATTTCCGTTAAAGTCAAAATAAGTGGCTTCCCAGTTGTTGATCAGAATCGGCCGTCTGATCTCCTTGTACATTCCTCTGCACACATTCTGGCGCAGAAGCTTGTGGTACTGGCGAGACAGTTCTCCCAGACCTTTTCCCGTATAAGAAAGAATTACCTCCGGTGCTGTAAAGTTCTCTCCCGGCTTTAAACTCCAGGAAAATCCCTCCGGTGAAATTCCCATGCCTGCCCGTGTCTGATCATACTGATCCCGTTCTGCAAAAGCCTGAAATTCTCCGCTGTACAGAAAGGACATTCCATAGCAGGAACCGAAATCCTCCGTGGTTTCTTTTTCCGCCAGAATTACAAACGGGTTGTACTGGTGACTGGAGGTTCCTCTTCTGCTTCCGATTACATGAGCGCCATGAGCTACCGGAATCCTCTGCACATTCCTCTCCATGGCATGGCGCCCATAAAACTGAATCCAGTCATAATCGCCGTAAATCAAATCCAGGCTGGCGCTTTGTACAGATTCCAGAGTCAGGAGTTCCTGTCCCTCATTCTTCAGACGGACTGCTCTGGTTATCACATCCTTTCTTGGAAATACTCCATATAAAAGAGTAACCAAAAGGCCGCTTTCCGGATCCTTCAGATCAATCTCCAGCGTCTGTACGTCCTGATCCTGTTCTGTCTCATAAACTGCCGGAAGTCCTGAAAGTTCATATTTCCCATCCAGAATCCGGTATCCCTCATACCGCAAATCTGCACTTACAGCGCCGTTTTCACGGCGTACCATCAAAGCCGGCATACGAAAATCGCCATTTCCCTTTACTGGATATTCCTGAGGCAAGGCATCCAGAGAATAGGTTCTGTCGCTTCCCGCATCATAGGGATTTCCGGAAAATCCCCTGTCTCCATAGTGAATCAGGTACTCCATAGATCCCTCTGCCCGTTCTCCATAATACAGGTGCAGCAGATAACCCAGAGAGTCTGCTTTCATTTGATAAGTGGAATGCTCCGTATGTAAGGCAAACAGATTTTTCTCTGCAACAATCGCCATTCTTTTCTCCTCCTTATTTTCCGCCTGTCATGGCAATCCCTTCAATAAACTGTTTCTGGAACAGCAGATACAAAATAATCATGGGGATCATAGCCAGCATGGAACCGGCCATGAGAACCGGATAGTTCGTTGTAAATTGTCCCCGCAGTGTGGACAAGCCTGCTGACAGCGTCATTTTTCCCAAATCCGTATTGGCAATCAGGGGCCACATCAAATCTCCATAGGCAAATACTGCCGTAAAAATCGTCAGCGCCGCCATGGAAGCCTTTGTCAGAGGCATCATAACCTTTGTAAAGGTCTGCCACTGGCTGCATCCGTCCAGATAGGCTGCCTCTCCAATCTCGTCAGGAATTCCCATATAGGACTGCCGGAGAAAGAAGGTTCCAAAAGCACTGACCAGTCCCGGAAAAACAAGAGCAAACATCGTGTTTGTCAGTCCCATCTTTGCCAGCATCTGATACTGAGGAATAATAAAAATCTGAGACGGAAGCATCATCTGCACCAGAACAATGGAAAACAGAAGATTTTTTCCTTTAAACCGGAGTTTTGCAAAAGCAAAGCCTGCTGCGGAAGAAAAAGCCACAGCGCAGATTACTCGAAATACAATTAAAAGTATTGTATTCAGATACAGCTTCACAAAAGGAAGGCTGGTCAAGGCCTTTGTATAGTTTTCTGACAGCCACCGTGCCGGAAGAATTGTCGGCGGAATCTGTACGCTTTCTGCCGGTGATTTAAAACTGGTAAGAAGCATCCAGATAAACGGAAAGATCATCAGAACTGCGCCCAGGGTGAGGGCACCATATATCATTATTTTATTTCTGCGGTATTTTTTCTGCAGGGAATCCATGCTGCTTCCTCCTTTTATACTTCATAATTTACCCATTTTTTCTGTCCCCAGAACTGAATTGCCGTTACAATACCGATTAAAAATACGGTCCAGATTACAATTGCAGATGCATATCCGCGGTTGCCTGCTACAAAGGACTCCCGGTAGAACAGATACATCAGAGACTGCGCACTGGTCAGTGCAGGATTGGTCTGATCAACCATCATATAAATCAAATCATATACCTTCAGAGATGCCATCAGGCGCATAATCAGCACCACAAACAGCGTAGGGGAAACCATGGGAAGGGTGATGAAAAAAAACTGCTGAACCTTCGTGGCTCCGTCCAAATCTGCTGCCTCATAATAGCTTTTAGAAATATTCTGGATTCCGGATAAAAGCAGAACCGCGTCGTACCCCACCGAACTCCACACTGCCACTGCCGCTGTTGCCGGAAGTACCAGTCTGGGATTGGTCAGCCAGTTTATCCGGCTTCCCAAAATCTGATTGATAATACCGTATTCTGCATTAAAAATCCATTTCCAAACCATAGCCACTGCCGCCGGTGCAACTACCATCGGCAGGAAATAGATGGCGCGGAAAGCAGTTTTTCCTGCAATCTTCGCATTCAGCAGCACTGCTGTTACAAGAGCCAGAAAAATCCCTGCCGGTACTGTTAAAATACAGAAATAAATTGAATTCCAGGTTGCTTTCCAGAACTCCTGGCTGGAAAACATTTTTACATAATTTCCAATTCCGCTGATCTCATAAAATCCAAATGGATGGGTGGTGGAAAAACTTAAAATCAGGGTCTGGATAAACGGATATACATTCAAAACGATCAGACCGATGATTGTAGGCGCTACCAGCAGATACCCCCATTTTGCCTCATCGCTTAAACCTCTTTTTCTTCCCATGTTTCCTTCCTCCTTTACGGCTCTGCCGCTTCATCTACCAGCTGCTGCATCCTTTCCAGTCCCTCATCCAGGGTCATACTGCCGCTGTAAATCTTCAAAAGCGTATCATTCACCTGTGTCTTCCAGTTCGGCCTGGATGCATTATTCACACTCTGAACTCCATAGGCAAACATCTCTGTGCATTTCTCTACGTTCATTTTATAATCAAATTTGTCAAATGCGCTGATCCAGGTGTCCTCCAGCCCCTCATAAGCAGGAATCGCAGCACCGGAAAGTCCCTGGACTCTCTGTCCTTCCTCAGAGCCGCAGAATTTCAAAAAATCAAGGGCATAGGAAAGCTTTTTGCCGTGGGCTCCTGTTGCATAGGAAAGTCCATTGGAAATCGTGGCCCTCCCGTCACCTTTTTCCGGATCCGGACATTTCGGAAGTACGGCCACATCCCATTTTCCTTCCATTTCTGCATTATTCTCACGAAGAGACATCAGATTCCAGTTTCCTTCCAGATACATTGCTCCCTGCCCGGAAAAGAAAGCGTTTCCCGGAGCTGTTTCTGCAAAATAATTCTGATCCGGACACCATGGCTCTTTCTGAAGATTCACATAAAATTCCATGGCTTTTCTCGTTGCAGGCTCCAGAAATCCTGCCTTCGTCTTATCCTCATTCAAAATACATCCGCCTGCCTGGTAAACAAAATTCCAGTATCCCAGCTGCTCATCTGCATATGCCATGTATCCGTATTTTCCAGTCTTTTCATAAATCTGCGCTGAAGCCTGGCAAAGCGTATCCCAGGTCCATGTTTCATCAGGATAATCAACCCCTGCCTGATCAAACAGTTCTCTGTTGTATATCAGCCCCACGGTATCCTTATCCTTGGGAACTCCGTAAAGTCTGCCATCAGAGCCTCTGGCATTTCCCAGAGAAATTTCAGAAAAATGCTTTTCATAATACTCCGGATCCTCCTCATCATAAAGTTCCGTCACATCGGCCAGCATTCCATAATCTGCATATTTCAAAATCTGATTGGTATGCATCCAGAAAATATCTGGAAGCTGGTTGGATTCCGCTGCCGCATCCAGCTTTGTCCAGTATTCATCCCAGCTGGTCACCTGAAGATCAATGGTTACATCCGGATGTGTCTTCTCATATTCATCAATCACTGCCTGCATTCCTGTTCTCTGAGCCGTATCCCATATCTGAAAAGACAGCTTTACTTTTCCGTCAGCAGCCTCTTTACCGCCGCATCCGGCCAGAGCCAGGATCGTCAGCAGCATGACTGCACAAAATCTCATTCTTTTTTTTGCTCTCTTATGCATCATATACCCCCTGTAGTGTAGTCTGGATTGGTATGGTTGAGAAATATCCGCGCGTTCTTTCTAATATCTATGATACCTGACCGGTCTTCAAACGTAAATACAGGGATTTTACTACTTTTATATCAAAATGCAACTTTGCCAGAGATGAAATAAAAGAGATTTTAATTAATCCGAAGCCCGTTGATAC
>URUX01000141.1 GCA_900551135.1 uncultured Clostridium sp. | reverse complement strand
GCTGCAAACTTTACTTCCTGGCCTAACAGTTCGCTCAGTCTTACTGCTACTGGAGCTAAAGATAATTCCGGTTTTGGCTCTCCTTTCGGTTTGCCTAAATGGGAGCAAAGAATTACTTTGCCGCCGTCAGCGATCAGTTTTTTAATGGTAGGAAGAGCTGCTACCAGACGGTTCTCGTCTGTGATCTTGCCTTCTTTTAACGGTACGTTGAAATCGCATCTGCAAAGGACACGTTTGCCCTTTACATTAATATCATCTACAGATTTTTTATTAAGCATTGGAATTACCCCTTTCTTTCAATAGATAAAGGGGCCCGGTCCAAAAGACCGGACCCCATCAGGTCTAAGGTTCAATTATGCTAATTCAGCAAAGTACTTAATGGTTCTAACCATCTGGCTGGTGTAGGAGTTCTCGTTGTCATACCAAGAAACAACCTGTACCTGATATAAATCATCACCAACTTTGGAAACCATGGTCTGAGTAGCATCGAATAAGGAACCGAACTTCATGCCGATAACGTCAGAAGATACGATCGGATCTTCGTTGTAGCCGAAGGATGCGCTTGCTGCTGCCTTCATAGCTGCGTTGATGCCTTCTACAGTTACGTCTGCACCCTTAACAACTGCAGTTAAGATGGTGGTAGAACCGGTCGGAACCGGAACACGCTGTGCAGAACCGATAAGCTTGCCGTTTAACTCTGGAATAACCAGGCCGATTGCTTTTGCAGCACCGGTGGAGTTTGGAACGATGTTAGCAGCGCCTGCTCTTGCTCTTCTTAAATCGCCCTTTCTGTGAGGACCGTCTAAGATCATCTGGTCGCCAGTGTAAGCATGGATGGTGCTCATGATACCGGACTGGATTGGAGCATAGTCGTTTAATGCCTTAGCCATAGGAGCTAAGCAGTTGGTTGTACAGGAAGCTGCAGAAATAATCTGATCATCAGCGGTTAAGGTGTCTTCATTTACGCTGAATACGATGGTCTTTAAGTCGTTGCCTGCCGGAGCAGAGATAACAACTTTCTTAGCGCCTGCATTGATGTGAGCCATAGCTTTGTCCTTCTTGCAGTAGAAGCCAGTACACTCTAATACTACGTCTACGCCAAGTTCTCCCCATGGAAGATCTGCTGCGTTTGGCTCTTTGTAAATGGTAATGGTCTTGCCGTCAACGATAATGCAGCCTTCACCTGCTTCTACAGTGTGCTTGCCTTCGCCCATATGTCCACAGTATCCACCCTGAGCGGTGTCATACTTTAACAGATTTGCTAACATCTTTGGATCAGTTAAATCGTTGATAGCTACTACGTCATATCCCTCTGCACCAAACATCTGTCTGAAAGCCAGACGGCCAATACGGCCAAAACCATTGATAGCTACTTTTACTGCCATGATTAAATTCCTCCTATTGATAAACTTGTTAAATATTAATCAACCTATGCTTTATTGTACAAAATTTTCCTGGAAATAGCAAGTCCTTTTTTGAATTTAGTAGTGGTTTTTCTGATAATATCTGATATACTTAGATGATGGAGAAAAAAATATTTTTCTCCTGAATACGTATGAAAGGCGGACATTTCCATGAGTCTGATTTCCAGTATTTCAGAAAAAAACGGCCGTATCCTGGCGGATACCCATGTTCATACGGAGTTTTCCGGCGATTCCCAGACCCCTGTAAACAGTCAGATTGAACAGGCGATAAAACTGGGCATGAAGGAAATCTGCATTACGGACCACCACGATCCGGATGCCCCGTCTGATATTAACTTTACCCTGGATTTTGACCAGTATATTCCTGCCATTCAGTCTGCCCAAAGCCAGTATCTTGGAAAAATTGACGTACGGCTGGGAGTTGAACTGGGACTTCAGCTTCATCTGGCCCAGCAGTTAGATGCCCTTACGAAATCTTATCCTTTTGATTATGTCATTGGTTCCAATCATTTTGTAGACAATATGGACCCTTATTTTCCGGGTTATTTTGAGGGAAAAAGCGAAGAAGAGGGCTATCAGCGCTACTTTGAGTCAACCCTGGAACGAATCCAGGCAATCCCTGATTTTGACGTACTGGGTCATCTGGATTATGTAGTCCGTTACGGCCCTAATAAAAACCGGGATTATTCCTATTATAAATACTGCGATCTGATTGATCCGATTTTAAAAAATCTTGCAGAAACGGGACGTGGGCTGGAATGCAATACCGGCGGCTACAAATACGGCCTTGGACATCCCAATCCGACTGAAGATATCCTAAAACGGTATCGGGAACTGGGCGGTGAAATCATTACTCTGGGGTCTGATGCCCATATGCCAGTACACCTGGCCTTTGATTTTGACCGCGCAAAAGAGGTTCTGCTTGGCCTGGGGTTCCGGTATTATGCCGTCTATGCACAGCGAAAACCTCATTTTTACCGGTTATAATTATTTTAAAAAATATCCATCCTATTACCTTGGAGGTTTCTTTCTTATGAATATATTTGATATCATCGGGCCTGTTATGATTGGCCCCTCCAGTTCCCATACTGCCGGCGCTACCCGCATCGGGAAAGCTGCTTCCCTCCTGCTTTCTGCTCCTCCAGTACGGGCAGACATTCTCCTTCACGGTTCTTTTGCCAAAACCTATCGGGGGCATGGTACGGATAAAGCTCTGGTGGGAGGAATTATGGGCATGGAGCCCTGGGATATCCGGATTCGCGACAGCCTTACTCTGGCAGAAAAAGCCGGTATTACCGTTTGCTTTACCACTGGAACCATTGATGATGCCCATCCTAATACTGCCCGCATTGTCCTGACCGGTGCAGACGGGACGACTGCCCAGCTTACCGGCGCTTCGGTAGGAGGCGGCAATATTCTGATTACCCAGATTAACGGCATGGATGTGTCCTTTACCGGACAAAACCCTACCCTGATTATCCTTCACCGCGATCTTCCAGGCGTCATTGCTCAGGTAACGGCTCTGGTTTCCCAGCATCAGGGCAATATCTGCAATTTCCGTTTAAGCCGCAAAGAAAAAGGCGGCGATGCTGTCATGACCATTGAACTGGACGGCTGTTTCCGCACCGATATCACAGATGAAATCCGAAATATGCCTCATATCCACGGCGTCATTTTATTTCAATTAAACTAGGAGGACTTTCGACATGAAATTAGAGTACCGATCCGTTGAAGAACTGGTATGTGCGGCCGAACGCTGTCATAAGAAAATCAGCGAACTGGTAATAGAAGAACAGGCAGAAGCCATGGAACTGTCAATTGATGAAGTTTTCACCAAAATGTCTCTGGAATTTCAGGTAATGAAGCAATCTGTCCTGGACGGAATGAATCCGAATCTGAAATCTGCCAGCGGGCTGTCCGGAGGCGCTGCAGCAAAAATGCATGATGCCGTTGTAAACGGACGCAGTCACTTTGGCACTCTGTTCGGAACTGCCATGTCTATGGCGCTTGCCGTCGCAGAATCCAACTCCTGTATGGGGCAAATTGTAGCTGCTCCAACTGCAGGCTCCTGCGGTGTTCTTCCTGCCGCCCTGATCTCGGTTATGGAAGAAAAACAAATTGACGAAGATACTATTATCATGGGATTGTTTACAGCCTCTGCCATTGGAATGGTCATTGCAAAAAACGCCAGCATTTCCGGCGCAGAAGGAGGCTGTCAGGCCGAAATCGGCACAGCTTCCGCCATGGCCGCAGGAGCCCTTACCGAAATTTTAGGCGGTTCTCCCCAGATGGTCTGCTCCAGCGTCGCCATTGCTTTAAAAAATATCCTGGGCCTGGTCTGCGATCCGGTAGCCGGTCTGGTGGAAGTCCCCTGTATCAAACGAAACGCCATGGGCGTAGCCAATGCTTTTACTGCCTGTGAACTGGCCTGTGCCGGTATTACCAGCACCATCCCCACAGAAGAAGTGATTCAGTCCATGAAAATCATTGGACAGTCCATGTCCCCTTCTCTTCGGGAAACCGCAGAAGGCGGCCTTGCCGCAACTCCTACCGGATGCCGGCTGTGCAGGGAAATTTTCGGAAAATAGAAACAGCTTTCTATTTATTATAAACAGGAGTGCCGCAGCATCATTGATAACAGATTGATGTCCTGCGGCACTCCTGCTCATGTTCACCTAAACTTATCCTTCTTCCCTTTCATCTTCCTTAACTCACCGTTCCATTTCAAAAATCAAATCAATTTCCTGCGTATGTCCTGTCCCACGCTGCTTTGTAGGAATACAGCCAACATAACGCCAGCCATCCTCAGCACGTTTATTGATGACAGCACGGTAATCCTCAACATTATAGATATTACCGGAACCAAAACCCCAACCATCAAAATCATAACTTACTGTTTCATATTCATATCTGTACATACCAGAACCTCCTCCAAATTTAGTCCTTTATAAATACCTTTGTAAATGTAACTGTTCAAAAAAATTTCTTTGACCAGTCAAACAGTGTTTTAGACATCCGGTTAAAATCAACTGCACCTCCATTTTTCAAATTCAGGAATGTTTCAATAATAACCCGTTCATCGTCAGATACAGCCTGGAGCAATTCTTTTTGATATTTGATATAGTTTCCTGTTTGTTTGAAAGCAATTGCCTGTACCACAAAAGAAGCGGATTTATACAATCCCCGCAAAATATCATCATTCTTTTCGTATAGCATATTGTGTACACATCCGTGAAAGATATTGCAGACGCCAATTTTGATTGCCCTGTTTACAGCACTTTCGTCAATAACTGCCAGAACCTCGTCAAGGCTTCCTTTGATTGGCATGGTATCATGGTAAAACTGGAACAGGTCAGATGGCTCCCAATTCAAAATCTCATTTTTGCCTGAGAGAAAACCACAAATCAGCTCTCTGCTGGAAAGAGTATCCAGCATTACATTGTACATTTGAATATCCGCAGCAGACACTTCATCCAGAATTACAACGGTATCAATATCACTTGTTTCTGTCGCTTCACCACGGCCATAACTGCCTTGTAAGCCAACAAACCACACACGTTTTCCAAACGTCTCATCTAAAGTCTCTAAAAATTCTTTCATCCAGACAGTAATATCCAGCATTTTCTTCACCTCATCAAACTCTATTCTTTTAATAACCTATATATAGATTCCATCCCAGAAAGTCTCCATGATGTTCTCCGTCCTTCATTTAGTCTCACAAACTGAAAGCTGTGTGCTTAAAAGATGCTGCATTCAAATAAAAACTTTTCGGATTCCTCACTAACAGCAATCTCTTTCGAAAAAGACGAATACGTTTTCACATTAGTAAAACCAATTTCTTTTAGATATTGCTCCATTTCTCCTAATTTGTATAAGTGTGTTTGAAAATCCATATCTTCCCTTTGTAATAATTCTTTCTTGTCATTATAGAGTTCGTATATTCCTGGTGAAAACTGAGTCTGACTTTGCTCATCATAATAATTTCTGGTCTTTAATATCAGTTCCAGACCTTCTTCTGTCTTTACCGAAGCAGATGTCTGATACTCCTGATCATCTGGACACCTGTCCGCTGCAGTCTCAACCGCAAATACCAATTTGCCTCTCGGAGTCAGCATCCTTTTTAATTTTGCCAAAACTTTTCTGCATAGATTGACATCTGTAAACAATGAAACCGAACCCGATGTAACGAAAATATAGTCAAATGGAATCTTGGAAGAATACTCTAAAATATCTGCCTGAACCACTCTCGCATCCGGAACTTTTTGTTTCAATTTACTTAACATTTCACTGGAACGATCCATTCCATAAATGTCAAATCCCCTCTCTATAAATGGTACAAGAAAACGTCCGCTGCCACATAATGCCTCCAAAATTTTATCTTCTTTTCTCGCATAAGACAGATAAAAATCCAACTCATCCTGTGGTGCTTTTTTATGTAAAATCTCGTACATTTCTGTACATAAACTGCCATAATTGTTCTGTTTGTATTGATTCATTATTTTCTCCGTAATTCCCGACAGACCCCGCAGGGAAAGCCGACTCTGCCATCAGGCGCTGCTGCCGCAGCTGCTTTATCAAGCTGAATCCACCCTAATATTATCACTCGGAATGTTCCATTATTCTACGATACGTTCCATTGATTATTTAATACGGACATTAACTGGACGCATTGTAAGTTCTCCAGCCCCTTCCACACGGTACCACTTTCCGTATCTGTAAAAACAACATCCGTATCCACATTTCCCGAGACTTTTACTTTCCCGATAATTGGCTGTATCTGGCCATCTTTTACCGTACTTTCACCAGTAAGTGTAAATGTGTGATGCCTGATATAGTTATTGCTGCTGCAAATGATAATCAATGCAATCAGAATTGCTGCT
The DNA here is from genome assembly GCA_900551135.1 of uncultured Clostridium sp. GTDB lineage: Bacteria > Bacillota > Clostridia > Lachnospirales > Lachnospiraceae > UMGS1370. Next base: position 73 of record URUX01000141.1, on the reverse strand, counting down.
CCAATCCCTCTTTTAATTTTCTTTTTATTCTTATCCATAAGCCTTCTCCTCTTCTATATTCTATTTTTTCTTA
>URUX01000140.1 GCA_900551135.1 uncultured Clostridium sp. | reverse complement strand
AGTTTTGGGAGTTGTGTCAGATAGCGGTTTTCTGTATCAGAAAATGCTTTTTTTGGAGAGAAAATGGATAAGAGTGTACCGCAGCCCAGAAAGGCGCAGAAAAGACCGGTAACAATGGCCGGATAGAAATCGTGTTTTTTCATAAAATGTCCTTTCTGGCCGCGTTAAAAGCGGAAATATAAAAACGGATTGTAAGTGGCATCTACCAGATAAGCAATGGATAACAACAAAACCAGACCTAAAAATAAAGGTTCCAGGATTTTGCCGGCAGTCTGAAATCTGGTTTGTTTGTCAGGCGACAACTGTCGGGCTGCCTTTGCCGGAAACGGAGTAGAACCAATAGCAGAGGCCAGAAGGAGGATTAGATTGCCGCACAGTAAGAACAAAGTCCTTTCATTGCAAAGAGGCAGTCCTGCTCCTCCAAACATTTGAATCAGGTAAGCAAACCCCATATTCATATCTTCAAATGCAAAAAGTACCCAGCCAAGTATAACCAGCAGACAGGCATATCCATGCTGGAGCCAGGCGGGAAAGCGTTCCAGCCATTTCTTAAATATAAATTTTTCTAGTAACAGTAAAATTCCAAAATAGAAACCCCATAACAGGAAGTTTAAGTTGGCGCCATGCCAGATTCCGGTTAGAAGCCATACAATTAAAATATTGCGGACTTGGAGAAGTTTTCCGTTTCTGTTTCCTCCCAAAGGAATGTAAACATATTCTTTAAACCAGGTTCCGAGAGAAATATGCCAGCGTCTCCAGAACTCCGTAATGCTTTTGGAAATATAGGGATAGCGGAAGTTATCCGGAAAACGGAATCCAAGCATATGTCCCATTCCGACTGCCATATCGGAGTAGCCGGAGAAGTCAAAATAAATCTGGAAAGAAAATGCTAAAATCCCTATCCATACCATCAGAATACTGCGTTCTTCTGGAAGATCAGCGCTGATTTCTGTCCATAAAGCACCGGTCTGGTTGGCTAACAGCACCTTTTTTCCGAGTCCAATAATAAACAGCCGGATTCCCAGGGCAAACTGGTTCAGGTTTTCCTGGCGGTTGTTTAATTCCAGAGCAATATCCTGATAGCGTACAATAGGTCCTGCAATTAATTGAGGGAACATGGAGACGTATGCGCCGAATGAAATCAGATTGTTTTGTACAGGCGCTTCTCCTCGGTACACATCAATGGTATAGGACATGGTCTGGAACGTGTAAAAAGAAATACCAATAGGCAGAGCCAATCCTAATAGGGGAACGGAACTGCCAGTTAGCTGGTTAAACGAGCGGATAAAGAAATCCGTATATTTAAAGACGATTAATAATGCCAGATTGATGGTGGCAGAAGATGCTACAACCCATTTTGCAGCGGTCAGATTTCCCTGATCCTTGAATTTTCCGACAAGCTGTCCATGGACAAAGTCCACCAGTGTGGAAAAAAGGAGGAGGGATATGTAGACAGGCTCTCCCCACCCGTAAAAAATAAGGCTTCCTATAAATAAGACAGTATTGCGCAGCTGTTTTGGTGCTGCAAAGTACAGCACCAGAAACAGGGGCAAAAATCGAAATAAGAATAAAAGACTGCTGAATACCATGGCTTACTTGAAGTAGCCATCAATAATATCTATGGCAATCTGATTATTTTCTTTTGCAGAATTTAAGGCAGCTTCATCTCCTTCTTCCATAGCAGCGTCAGCGGGAGCGCCTAACATAACAAAGAATACATAGTCTCCATGGCGGACAACCTGAGACGCCTGGATTTTTGCAATGTTCATAGGGTACTGCATGGTGTCATTGACAAGACGATCCCTATATGCATTTAAAGCAGTTTCTACCTCATCGCCCTTGCCTTCTTTTGCCTTTGCGCCAATGAATGTCTCTACAAAGGTGCTGATCATAGGCATTTCTGCAACATAGCTTTCACACAGTTCCGGAGAGAGGCCTACAACATCAGACATCATTTGGTCATCAGCAGAGGTATTGGGGATATAGTTTTCGCCATAAGCTTCTTTAATATCGCTAAGGATGTCATCTAAGGATACGTTTACAACTGTCTCCTGAGCAGTCGTTTCATTGGTGGATGGGCTGCTGGTACAGCCGGTTATGGATGCAGCAGATAATGCAGCTGCCATTAAAAATGTAAGTAAGTGTTTTTTCATCATAATCAATATAGTCCTCCTTTATATGCCTGAAAGGCGTCTACCCGACAATTATAAGGGAGAAGCAGTAAAAAAGCAAATTACGAATATCTGAAGTATCCTTAAGAAATTAAAACGAGATATTACGAAAAAAGAACGATATATCGTCTCGAGAGGACGAAAAACACAACTTGAATCGGATAAGACTTTAAATTATGCATAATTTATGGTAAAATATACCTAATTCAAAGGAGATAGTTGCCATGAATTCATCGTATTCTAAGAAGCATGCTGCCTGGGTAAATGGCTGTCTGATTGCAGTAAACGTGCTGTATTTCATATTTCTTGAAGTAAAAGGTTCTAGCGAGGATATGGAAATTATGATACAGTATGGAGCATTGTATGCACCGCTGGTAGTTCTGAAGAAAGAGTACTACCGGCTTGTTACAGCAATGTTTATGCATTTTGGTATTCATCATCTGGTAAATAATATGCTGGTTCTGTTTGTCTTAGGTGATAATCTGGAACGGGCGCTGGGAAAGGTGAAATATCTGGTATTTTACTTAGCATGCGGAATAGGAGCCAATTTGGTTTCTGTTTATTTCTATTGGACGGCAGAACCAAATGTAGTGTCAGCAGGGGCATCGGGAGCAGTATTTGGCGTAGTCGGCGGTCTGATTTATGCAGTTCTAAGAAATAAGGGGAGGCTTGAAGATTTGAGCAGCAGACAGCTGATTTTGATGGCAGTTTTTTCTTTGTATTTGGGATTTACCAATACAGGAACCAACAATACGGCTCACATGTCAGGAATCATTATCGGCCTGCTGCTGGGAGCGGTTTTATACCGAAAACCCAGGGTAGGGACGAGAAAAAGAGTAGAGTCAGGAGGAGATCATTATGAAAGATGAGACTTGCATTTTTTGCAAGATAGCAAATGGGGAGATTCCATCCGCCACTGTTTATGAAGATGAAGATTTTCGAGTGATTTTGGATTTGGGACCGGCTTCAGAAGGACATGCATTGATTCTTCCGAAGAACCACTTTAAAGATGTTTGTGAGTTGGATTCGGAGACCGCAGCAAAGGTACTGCCGCTGGCTGCTAAAATTGGTGCGGCTATGAAACAGTCTTTGGGCTGTGCGGGATTTAATCTGGTTCAGAACAATGGTTTGGAAGCGGGCCAGACGGTATTCCATTTCCACATGCATGTGATTCCAAGATACGAGGGAGGTCCGGCTATGGTAAACTGGGAGCCTCATACGGCTGACAGCGAAAAATTAGCCAACATTGCGGAGAAAATGAAAAGCGCCCTTTTATAATTTTTAGGAGAATAACATGCAGCAAAAGATAAATGAGCTGTTGCTGTCTATGTATGAGGAATATCAGGCTCCTCTTCGCATTCTGGCAAGATCCTACGGGATTCCGGATAAGGATATCGATGATGTTGTTCAGGAAACATTTATATCATATTTCGGACATTACTCGTTGGAATGGACATCAGACCGTAAGAGGGCTATGCTGGTAAGGATTTTGAAGAATCGTTGTGTAGATTACCACAGAAAACGGCAAAATGCGGAAACGGTTAGTATTAACTCTGAAGAATTTATAGAAGACTGCAGAATGTCTGAAAAATACCGTACAGAGTCATCGTTTGATAAAATCTTTGAGAATGAAACCCTGGAAGAGGTTAAAAAGATGATTGCCAAAATGAGCAGGGACTTACAAGAAGCGGCCATTCTGCATTTAATTGAAGGACGGCCGCAGAAAGAAGTCTGTGAAATCCTGGGAATCAGCGGGGACGCCTGTCGGGCCAGAATTTCAAGAGCCAGAAAATTTCTCCGAAGGGAATTGAAAAAAGACGATTTGGAACATTAACCGGCATACTGTTCGATTAATGAGATAACCGTATTTACCGCATTTCCCTGATGGCTGTTTTCCATGGCAGAGATATAAGCCTGGCGATTATCATACAACTGGGTAACTGCCTGATATAAGGTATCGTCTGTTAGATTTTCTTCTTCTAATACCGAACTGAAGCCTTGTTTGCCAAAGGATTTTGCATTTAAAATCTGATCGCCGCGGCTTGCAGCAGCAGATAGAGGAATCAACAGATTTGGTTTTCTCAGGGCCAGGATTTCACAGATGGAATTGGCGCCGGCTCTGGAAATAATCAAATCAGCAGCAGCAAATAAGTGTTTTAAAGGAGCGTCTACATATTCGTATTGTACATATCCGGATGTGCCGATCAGACTTTCGTCCAGATTGCCTTTTCCACAGATATGTATAATCTGAAATTGCTGTAACAGGCGTGGGAGGATGCTTCGAACAGCAGTATTAACTTTTACGGAACCAAGACTGCCGCCGATAATCAGGATAATGGGTTTATCAGGTGACAATCCGGCATATTTTAAACCAGCAAGACGATCCCCCTGAAGGATTTCAGCGCGGATAGGCGAGCCGGTTAAAACCGCCTTATCAGCGGGAAGGTAAGGCAAAGTCTCAGGAAAATTGCAGCAGACTTTTTTGGCAGAGGGAATGCAGAGTTTGTTGGCAAGACCCGGGGTCATGTCTGACTCGTGGATAATGGTTGGGATTTTATAGTGCTTTGCTGCCAGTACTACTGGAACAGAGACAAAACCGCCTTTGGAGAAGACTACATCAGGCTGATATTTTTTCATTAATTTTAAGGCTTCAAAATAACCTTTCATAACACGGAACGGATCAGAAAAGTTTTTTAAATCGAAATACCGGCGAAGTTTGCCAGAAGAAATTGCATCATAAGGAATACCGGCATTTTCGATCAGTTTTCTCTCAATTCCCTGTTTAGAGCCGATATAATGGATTTCATAGCCTAGTTCCTGTAAAGACGGAAGCAGAGCAAGATTCGGGGTAACATGGCCAGCAGTACCGCCGCCGGTCAGTATGATTTTTTTCATAGAATAGACCTCCGATGTTTTTTATAGTTATATAGTACCCATAAAAAAGAAAAAGTCAACCCTCAGTACCGGGAAAGTTGGGGAAGCAGAGGGAAGAATCAGTAATGATATAAATCAATGCGAGGTGCAGCGTGGAAAGGAAAAAAGAGGCGGGCAGCCTTCAGTCTGAAGATAGAAAAATCGAATTATTGCTTCAGGAATCTTTCGGCTACAGCGATGAACAGCTTTTAAAAGAGTTGGAAATGGCTGAGGCGCAGGCGGAGTCTGAAAGAATGGCAGAGGAAGAAGCGCTGAGCGGTCATCCGGATTTGCCGGAACAGAATGAGAATGCGGCACCTTCGGATGAATTTGAGGAAATCCTCAAAAAGATGAGGGAGCGTGGAATCGAGCCAAGGCTGGAAAAAGAATTAAAACAGCGGGTTTCCCATGAAGCGATGGAGCCGGATGCCCACTTGCGGGCGGCGGAAACCTCAGAACCGGAGAGACCGCCAGAGGCAGAACTGGAAAATGCAAGTGTGGAAAACACTCCGAGAATCCATCATTTAGGACGAAAAACATGGGGAATTATTTTAGCCGCAGCATTGGCAGGAGTGCTGCTGTGGGCCACTGGGATTGGAGTCAGCGGAAGAAAAGCGCTGGAGTATGAGGCGAATGTTCGAGATGGCAATAAGAGTGATATTGCCTGGAATAATGAATCTGAGAATTATACAGATGTTGACAGTGAAGATGAAGCATATAAAGTAGTTGGAGAAGAATTGGGAATTCCGGTGCTGAAACTTGGATATAGGCCGGAAGGGATGAAATTTAGTAAATTAATTATAGAGAAAGAATTTGCATTGATGGTATTTGAATATCAAGGAAAGAAGATACACTTGATAGAGAGCCAAAGCTTTAATGAAAATTCAGACACAGCAAGATCTGATAGAGTAGTATATCAAAGTGTTGAAAATGACTGGATAGGAAGAAGTCTATTTATTGAAGAAAATGAGCAGGACAGTGGAGATAAAGAATATAGTGTGACGTTTGAAATAGATAAGCATTTTTATTATTTAGAAGGACCAATGGAAGAAGATGAATTTATTAGTATAGTAAAAGATTTAAATTTTTGAAGTCTGTCACAATTTGTTTTAAAACACGTTTAAAAAGTATATCGTTAAAAAAGGAGGATATGCTTTATGAAAAAGGTTTGGAAAAAAATTTTTGTAACAACAATAGTAATGTGCTGTTTGCTCGGTACTATTCCTGTGATGGCGCAAACAGGTGAGAGAGCAGAGAACAATGTGTTGCAGTTAAAAAAAATAAATTGGAGTGTTGACAACACAAGAGGAAATTATATTAGTTCATCTCATGCCGGGATTTCAAATGCAGGAGG
>URUX01000139.1 GCA_900551135.1 uncultured Clostridium sp. | reverse complement strand
GGTAAAAATCGATCGCCTCATGAAACGGATAGTAAACCCCTTCACGTGGAATTAAGTCATGAGGCCCTCGGATTCCTGCCCGAAATCCGGAAGATAAATCCAGGCCCTTCCCATCCGTCAGGTAAGCGCCCTCTGCCTGATTGGCAGAAATGGCGCCTCCCCATAAAAAGCCATCCGGTATTTTATAATTGCTCAATGTTAATTCTCCTCTTCTGGAAGATCTTCAAATCCAATTACCAGTGTTAATACAAAGGAAAGTACAATGGATAATACAGTGATGCCTGCAATCCATGCAATACTGCGTCCCGGATTTGCCGGATCAATAAACTGAACACCGGTCAGCACGCTGGGGGATACCATGGAACGGCTGGCCAGTCCGCCGATTCCGGCCAGACAGCCGCACACAAATCCTGTAATTAAAGAAGCGATAAGAGGACGTTTTAAACGTACTGCCACACCATAAAGGGCTGGTTCTGTAGTTCCGGCAATTAATGCAGAAGAAGCGGCTGCAAGAGCAGTCTGACGAAGTTCGCGGTTCTTGGTTTTAAAAGCAACTGCAAGAGAAACACCGCCTAAGGATAAATTGGCGCCGATCTCAGACGGCATAACGGTTCCTTCCATGCCGGTTTCGGAGATAGTCTGCAGAATAGTAGGCGTAAATACACGGTGCATACCGGTAATAACCAGAAGAGGCCAGATTGCGCCCATAATTCCAACAGCTAAAAAGCCAAGCTTGGACTGTACAAAGAATACAAATGCAGAAATCGCTTCCCCGATGTAAACGCCGGCAGGTCCAATAATCAGAATGGCAATCGGAGCTGCAACCAGAAGAATCAGCATCGGTTTTAAGAAGTTTTTGGTTACAGCAGGAGTGATTTTATCGATCGCCCGTTCAATATAGGATAAAATCCAGGTCATGCATAAAGAAGGGATAACGGTATACGTATACTTTACAGAAGCGATGGGAATTCCAAAAAAGTGAACTGCTGTATCGCCTACCGTTACAGCTTCCATCATGGCTCTAAAGTCCGGATGAATAAGCACGCCGCCAATGGCGATGGCTAAAAACATATCTGTTTTGAATTTTCTGGACGCAGATGCTGCTACCATAACCGGCAGGAAGTAAAAAGCTCCGTCGCCAATTAAATTCAACAGTTTGTAGGTTTCTGAATCTGCAGAAAGGATTCCTGCCATTCCAAGAAGCATTACCAGAAGTTTTACCATGGATCCGCCGATAATTGCCGGAATCAGAGGGGACATGGTTCCAACGATGGCATCCAGAATATTGTTGCCGATTTTTTTCAGGGTGAGAGGTTCTTTTTTCTCTCCCTTTGCAATCTGGCTGGCTTCTCCGAAATTGCCCATTTTTAAAATTTCGCGGTAAGCAGCCTCTACATGGTTGCCGATAATGATTTGATACTGGCCGCCCTGTTTTACCAGTCCCATGACGCCGTCGATGGCTTTTACAGCCTCGTCGTCTGCTAAGGATTCGTCTTTCAGTACGAAACGAAGACGGGTCATACAATGAGTAACGCTTGCGATGTTTTCTGCACCGCCGATGTGGTCTGCGATATTTTTTGATACAATCGCATAATCTCTTGCCATTTTGTGTTCCTCCCTAAAAGTTTTCTTTTGATAAGTGCATTATAAAGAATGGATTCCGTTTTGTCAGTGTTTTTGGCAGCGAAAAAAACAAGTGACGCGGCTTATCACTTGTTTTTTTGAGGTAACACAGTGTTTCCTATTTTCGGTTTGGGTTTCAGTGGGAAGGCGAAGAGTTTGCGGTATACTGATACAGTTTTTTTCCGAGACGTTCCACAATGCTGATGGCAGGGATTTGAGTTGTTACGTCATAGTCTTTGCGTTTCATGTAGCTGACATAATAGGCAATGTTGTAATCGGAAAGTTTGGCAATGGTACAGTTTTCTGTATTTGTAATGCTTAAAATACGGCAGTTTTTCTCTTTAAACCGGGTTACATGGTTAATGGTATCCCTGGATTCCCCGGATACAGAAAACACGATTACAAAAGAATGATCGATGAAGCAGCTTTCCGTAGGATAATGAGGTTCGTCAATATAAAGACAGAATTTTCCCATACTGGAAAAATACCGGGCGCCGTATTTGGCAACAATGCCGGACATTCCGCTGCCGACTAAAAAAACGTTGTCTGCCTGAAAAATGACTTCTGCCAACATGTTCAGCCTGGATTCAAACTCATCAGAGGAGGATTTTTTCAGAAAATCCACGACTTCCGAGATATCGTCCCGCATTGGAAACTGAAGTTTCCGGTTTATATGCTCCCGAAACTGGAGTTTAAATTCGGAATAGCCGTTGCAGCCCATTTTTTTGCAGAAGCGGAGAATGGTAGAAGTAGAGACATGGGTCTCAGAGGCCAGTTCACGTATGCGCATGTATTTGACTTTATCAGGGTGTTTTAAAATATATTCGTAGACGATCCGTTCCAAATCGTTTAATTGTTTTACCTGCTCTACATCAAACATTTCAGGCCTCCTAATCTTTTTTGTGCTATTGACAGTATAACAATTTTGAAGGGAGGATGTCAAGAAAATGCAGGGGAATAAAACCCATATTTCCGGGAAATCTAAGCATTAGAAATAATTAGAAAACTAATGTTGCAGAGAGGTAGGAAAAGAATGACAGGAATCGTGATTGCCCTGATTTCAGGAGCGCTTATGAGTATTCAGGGAGTATTTAATACGGAGGTGACAAAACAGACCAGTATCTGGGTGTCTGCAGGCTGGGTACAGCTTACGGCGTTTGCAGCATGCCTGCTTATGTGGCTGTTTACGGGAAGAGACCAGATTGGCGGCTTGTGGCAGACAGAACCCAGATATATGCTTCTGGGAGGAATTATTGGTGCGTTTATTACGTATACCGTTATTAAAAGTGTGGGAACATTAGGCCCGGCCCAGTCAGCCCTGCTGATCGTAGTAACTCAGATCATTGTGGCCTATTGTATTGAGGTATTTGGTCTGTTTGGAGTGGAGAAGGCCGCTTTTGAATGGAGAAAGCTTTTGGGGGCTGCAGTCGCTGTTATGGGGATTATAATTTTTAAAAAATAGTGCTTGTATTTGAAAGGGCCATTGAGTAGAATAGATATAAGCTGAGGCGGCATCCGGTAAGGAGGAAGCCATTGAAAAAACTAATTAAAAATTGCCGGAGGGCGGCTGTATTGCTGCCCGCTGTTCTTTTGACGGCCGGATGCGGCGGTGCAAAAGAAGAATTGACGCTGAACTCCTGGAAGCAGCAGGAGAAACAAACCGAAATTCATTCTGGAGAGCAGGCTGGGATGGAGGGTGCAGGAGAGTCTTCCTGGGGGACTTTGACAGAAGGAACTTCATCAGGGGAGATTTTGCTGGTTCATGTGTGCGGCGCAGTCTGCTGTCCAGGCGTTTATGAATTGTCTGACGGCGACAGAGTTTTAGATGCAGTAAAAGCAGCAGGCGGTTTTTCAGAAGATGCAGCTCAGGATGCGCTGAATCTGGCTCAGGAGGTGGAGGACGGAAGCAGAATCCGGATTCCTACAGAATCAGAGGCAGAAAGCGGTTCACAGGCTTTTTGGCCGTTAGAGGATGACGGAACGATCAATATTAATACAGCCGGAATCAGTGAACTGACTTCTCTCAGCGGAATAGGAGAGTCCAGAGCTGAGGACATCCTTTCCTACAGGCAGGAGCACGGCCCTTTTCAATCCATAGAGGAGATTAAAAACGTGCCAGGCATTAAAGATACCATATTTGAGAAGATAAAAGACGACATTACCGTTTAAATACGGTATTACATAAATTTTGAGGTGGAACATGACGCGAGTATTAGTAGTAGATGATGAGAAATTGATTGTAAAAGGAATCCGGTTCAGTCTGGAACAGGACGACATGGAAGTGGACTGCGCATATGATGGGGAAGAAGCCATTGAGAAAGCCAGGCAGAAGGAATACGATATTATTTTGCTGGATGTGATGCTTCCAAAGGCTGACGGCTTTGAGGTATGCCAGGCGATTCGGGAGTTTTCGGAAGTGCCCATTATTATGCTGACAGCCAAAGGCGGCGATATGGATAAAATTTTGGGACTGGAGTACGGAGCAGATGATTACATAACCAAGCCTTTTAACATTTTGGAAGTAAAAGCCAGAATTAAGGCCATTATGCGCCGCAGTGCGAAAAATAAGAAAAAGAATCAGGGGCCGGAAAGCCATGTGATTGCGGCAGGTGATTTGAAACTGGATATGGATGGCCGCAGAGTATTTATTGGAGAGAAAGAAATTAATTTAACAGCAAAAGAATTTGATTTGCTGGAACTTTTGGTCTGCAATCCTAATAAGGTCTACAGCAGAGAGTCCTTATTGTCCCTGGTATGGGGCAATCGGGCTATGGATACGGGAGATGTCCGTACAGTAGACGTGCATGTGAGAAGACTGAGAGAAAAGATTGAACCAAGTCCCAGCGATCCCAGATATGTTCATACAAAATGGGGAGTTGGATACTATTTCAGGGCGAAATAGTATCCGAAACAGAAGTGCCGGAAATAAAAGAGGAAAACAGGCTGTCAGAAGCTATAATGTACTGGCTAATTGATCGATGGATTCAAACCGATAGCCCATTTCCTCCCATTTGGTAAGAAGTTCATCTAAAATGGCGGCATTGGTGCTGGAGGTACTGTGAAGGAGAACGACTGCGCCAGGATGGATTCGGCCAAGGAGCTTGTCAAAGGCTTCTTCTTTTGAAGGCTGTTTATCCTGATACCAGTCTACATAGGCCAGGCTCCAGAAAAATGTGGTATAGCCCATTTCTTTTGCCATTTCTAAATTGGATTCGCTGTATTTTCCCTGGGGAGGGCGGTAAAATTTGGGCATGGTCTGTCCGGTTATCTGCTGGAACAGGTTTTCCAGGTCACTTAGTTCCTTTTGAAAGGCGTCTACAGTAGAAATTTTGGACATATCGGGATGGTGGAAGGTATGATTGCCGACAATGTGGCCTTCTTCCAGCATCCGTTTGACTAATTCAGGGCTGGTTTCCAGGTAATTTCCCACCAGGAAAAAGGCGGCTGGGGCCTGGTGTTTTTTTAAAGCGTCCAGAATGGGAGCCGTATTTCCATTTTCATAACCAGCGTCAAAGGTGAGATAGATGACTTTTTCATCAGGAGAACCGGCATAACATGCACGGTACTGTTTCAGATAATCAGAAGTGGCATTGCCTACAGGGGTCTGGCCTTTGGTTTGAAAACTTAAGCCCCAGTTTCCGTCAGCGGCATTTTGGATAAAAGGAGAGGATGCCGGACGATTTGCAGTAAAACGGGCGGCGACCTGACCTGCGAAAAAAGAAAGACAGAAAAGGGCGGCCAGCCCAAAGACGGAAAGATGTTTTTTAGGAAAAGAACGTTTCATAGGCTATGATCCGGATTCATTGATTTGTAAAGAATATATGATTCGGTTTTAATAAAAAGACTTGGTAAAAGGTGAAAGAACAATAGAGACGAAAGAAGAGGAATAACATGACATACCAGATCCGTCAGGGAACGATAGAGGATTTAGAAGAGATTACAAGAGTGGAGGCAGACTGTTTTCCGGCAGCAGAGGCTGCAGATGGGGAAGCGTTTCAAAGGAGGCTTACCGCCTTTCCGGAATGCTTTTTTGTGGCAGAGACAGATGGAGAAGACGGCAGAGAAATCATTGGTTTTATCAATGGCGCTGCAGTGGACGAGAAAACCATTTGTGATGAGATGTTTGAGGATGCAGGCTGGCATAAAAGAGACGGCAGGTATCAAAGCATTTTCGGACTTGATGTCAAAAAGGAATGGAGACGTCAGGGGGTAGCGGCTGCATTAATGGAGCATATGATCGAAAATGCCAGAAAAAAGGGGAGGGACGGCTTAATCCTGACCTGCAAAGACAGGCTGATTCATTATTATGAAAAATTCGGGTATCGAAATCTGGGAGTGTCTGCTTCCGTTCACGGAGGCGCAGTGTGGTACGATATGATATTAGAATTTTCAGATCAAAAGATTCGCTGCCCTGAACCAGTATCATTTGAGAAAGGCTGATAAGAACCATGAAAATTACCCTGATAACAGTAGGGAAAATAAAGGAAAAATATTTAGAACAGGCTATTGCAGAGTATTCCAAGCGCCTGAGCCGCTACTGCAAGCTGGAAATTATCCAGGTAGCAGATGAAAAGACGCCGGATGGGGCCAGTCCGTTAGTGGAAGAGCAGATAAAAGAAAAGGAAGGGCAGCGGATTTTATCCCATATCAAGGATGGAATGTATGTAATAGCCCTGGCGATTCAGGGGAACATGCTGACTTCTGAAGAACTGGCTCAGAAAATGGATACTCTGGGCATCAGCGGGGTCAGCCATGCCGCATTTGTAATCGGCGGTTCCCTGGGACTGTCTGAACAGGTGCTGAAGCGGGCAGACTATCAGCTTAGCTTTTCAAAAATGACC
>URUX01000138.1 GCA_900551135.1 uncultured Clostridium sp. | reverse complement strand
TAAGTATATTGGGAGGTTTTGTAATGGAAGAAAAGCTGGGCGGGCGTATGCATAAATTACTCCTTCAAAACAGGGAAAATACAAGTATAACCGGAGTGACCGATGTGGTGTCTTTTGATGAAGGCCAGGTGATTCTGGATACCGATATGGGACTTTTAACCATAAAAGGAAAGGGGCTTCACGTAAGCCGCCTGACCATTGAAAAAGGAGAGATAGACGTAGCGGGTACCGTAGACAGTTTGTCCTATTCTTCCAATGAATCGCTGAGAAAGGCCGGAGAGTCTATGTTTTCCCGGTTGTTTAAATAGGGGGAAGAAATGGACGGACTGCTGCAGGAAATGGAACTGACCGGTATCAGTCTGCTTGCCGGTGCCTGGCTGATGATATGCTATGATATTCTCCGGGTATTCCGGCTTTTGATCCGCCACCGCAGCCTGTGGACAGGGGCGGAAGATTTTTTTTACTGGATCTATGCAGGCATGACGGCTTTCCGTTTGCTTTATCAGGAAAATGACGGCAAGTTAAGAGCGTATGTGATTGCCGGGATTTTTGCCGGAATGGTAATCTATGACCGGTTTTTCAGCCGAATTTATTTAAAACTATTGAAAAATGCAATTGAATGGATTAGAATAAAATTATCTAGGTGTCAGATTAGAAATGAGGAAAAATGTGAGAGCAACAAAACGGTCACGAGCACAGAAAAAAGACAAATGGGGCAATCGGATGGCGCTTCTGGGGATTACCATGGTAGTGCTTAGCCTTGCTGTGGTTGTAAATATTAAAGGAAGTTCTCTCAAAGCCGTTAATCAGGAGTACCAGATTCGTCTGGACAGTTTAAACGCCATAAAAGAAGAGGAAATCCAGAGAGCAGAAGAACTGGAAGAAGAACGCAAATATGTTCAGACAAAAGAATATATTAAAGAAGTGGCAAAAGAAAAACTGGGGTTAGTAGATCCGGACGAAATTTTATTAAAACCAGGAAACGTCGAATAACTACGCATCTTTTGTCGGAAAATTTGATGGATTTATCTTCCTCAATTGACAAATATTTCCCTCCAGCTTGTATATAATGTTACACAGGTGAGGAGGGATTTTTTGTGCTTTTAAAACGGAAACCAGAACGTCAGGATATGGCGGATGTAAATGTATATACAGCAAACAGGTTAAGGGAGATGTCAGCTTCTTTGAGCCAGCTGGCCAGAGCCTTCTCTGATGATGAGGAAGGAAACCGTCTGACCAGGGAAGATGCAAAGGCGGCGGTACAGACGGCGGCATCCATGGTGTGCGGAGACTGCTGCAGGTGCAGCATACCGGCAGACAGCGAAAAAGAAGACAGTTATTACCTGTACTACCTTCTTCGTTCATTTGAGCAGAATGGAAAGGTACGGGATGAGGATATGCCCAGATTGTTTTTGGAAACCTGTGCCAGACGGGAATCCTATATGCGTCAGTTAAACCGCAGTTTGGGACGGGCGGCTATGAATCTGACCTGGAAAAACAGATTTTTAGAAAGCAGAGATGCAGTGATTGTACAGTTTCGGGAACTGGCTCTGATTCTGGAGGAGTTTTCCCGTCAAATGGAGGCGGCGTCCAATGTGACAGAACACTGGGCAGAAGACATTCGCAAAGCCTTTCGGCGCCGCAGGGCATTTGTGGACAACCTGCTGGTACTGGAGTATGAGAATAAACGCAGAGAAGCTTATCTGACCCTTCATATGACATGCAGCGCCTGCATGACAGCCAGTGAAGCAGCAGGCATTATGACAAAGATAATGGGCGGCCATGAATGGCATTCAGCAAGGGACAGCCGTACTGTAATCGGCAGCCGGCCGTCGGTAATCCGTCTGACAGAGACAGGCAGTTATCAGATGCTGTACGGAGCTGCCTGGACCCCCAAAGCGGGTCAGGAGGTTTCTGGCGATAATTATACCTTTGGACAAAATCCGGAAGGTCAGGTAATTATGAGTTTATCGGATGGAATGGGGACGGGATGTACTGCGTCAAAAGAAAGCCAGAAGGTAATCGAACTGACGGAACAGCTTTTGGAGACCGGTTTTTCTGCCAGAGCAGCATTGAAACTGGTGAATACGGTGCTGCTTTTGACGGGCAGTGAGCAGCATCCGGCAACGCTGGATTTATGCTGTGTAGATTTAAATACCGGCGTATTAGAGGCCATGAAGCTGGGAGCAGCGGCTACATTTATTAAAAACGAAGACGGTGTAGAACTGTTGGAAACCTGTGATGTGCCTGCTGGTGTTTTAAATCCCATAGAGCCGCAGCTGTTATCAAAAAAGCTGTGGGACAATAACCGGATTGTTATGGTAAGCGACGGAGTGCTGGACGGACTTCCAGGAGAAGACAAGGAAGGGGTTCTCCGGGAGTTTTTGGAGATGCAGCCGTTTTGCCCGCCAAAAGAACTGGCAGGCCGGGTATTGGAATTTGCCTGTTCGTTTGAAGAAGAAATCCGGGATGATATGACGGTGCTGGCGGCAGGAATCTGGAAAAAATAAACAGGATTTGCATCGGGATGATGGTGAGAGAGTTATGAGAAATACAGTAGAGAATTATATAGAAACGTATCATATGATTGAATCTGGTGACAAGGTGATTGCCGCCGTATCGGGAGGAGCAGACTCTGTCTGCCTGCTTCATTTGCTGGCGCGGCTTAGGGAGAAGTATTTGCTGGAACTCCGGGCAGTTCATGTACACCATGGTCTCAGAGGACAGGAGGCAGACAGAGACGCAGAGTTTACGAAACAGCTTTGCAGCAGCCTTTCAGTGCCATGCCATGTGCTGCATGCAGATGTAAGAGGATATGCAAAGGAACATTCGGTATCGGAAGAAGAAGCAGGAAGGATTTTGCGGTATCAGCTGCTGGAACAGGAGGCAGAGACCTGGGACGAAGGCGGTAAAGTGAAGATCGCAGCTGCACACCATGGAGATGACAGTGTAGAAACCATACTGTATAACCTGTTTCGGGGGTCTGGACTGGCAGGAATCGGGGGGATTTCACCGGTACGGGGGCGGATCATACGCCCTCTTCTGTGTGTTTCCAGAAAAGAGATTCTGGAGTATCTAAAAGAGAACCATCTGCAGTACTGTGAAGATTCTACAAATCAGACCGATGATTATACCAGAAACCGGATGCGCCGGATTATTCTCCCGGCAGTTACAGAAAATATCAACCCAAAAGCCAGTCAGCACATCCGTCAGGCAGGAGAGAAAATTCGTCAGGCCCATGAATTCCTTCAGGATGCGGCAGATAAGTGGCTGTCTGTACACAGAGACAGCAGGGACCCGGGGCTGATTTCAGACCAGCTGTCAGAAGAGCCGGAGATTTTGCAAAGCTACGTGCTTCGCCGGATTCTGGCAGAAACGGCCGGAACGGAAAAAGACTTATCTTCTAATCACATTGATGCGCTGATGGATCTGCTGTCCGGACAAACGGGCAGGCGGGCGGATTTGCCTGATGGAATATGGGCGGTGCGGGAATATACCGGCCTTCGGATTGAGAAGAAAAGCCGGGAGATGGAAACGAGAACAGCAGACAGGGCAGGAGCGCCTCCGCCATTAGAAATAAAAGTGTTTTCAAGGGAAAGAGGTCAGGAAAACCAGGAATTTCCTAAAAACCAGTATACGAAATGGTTTGACTATGATAGAATAGAAAATAGGCTGTCTGTGCGTACCCGCAGAACTGGTGATTATATCACGCTGAAAGGCGGAGGAAAAAAGAGCGTAAAGGCTTATATGATTGATGAAAAGATTCCGGCTGCTGACAGGGATTCTGTATTTCTGCTGGCAGATGGAAACCATATTTTATGGATCATTGGATACCGGATCAGTGAATACTATAAAATAGGCCCACAGACGACAACAATACTACAAGCAGAATTGAACGGAGGAGAACATCATGGAAGATAAGATCCGCATTTTATTATCAGAAGAGGAAGTAAATGCAAGAATCAACGAGGTTGCAGCTCAGATTAATGCTGACTATGCCGGAAAGCCGATTCATTTGATCTGTATTTTAAAGGGCGGCGTATTTTTTACCTGTGAACTGGCAAAACGTCTGGATATGCCTGTGAGCATGGACTTTATGTCTGTGTCCAGCTATGGAGGCGGCACAGAATCCAGCGGTATTGTAAAAATTGTAAAGGATCTGGATGAGCCGTTAGAGGGTAAAAATGTTCTGATAGTAGAAGATATTATTGATTCCGGACGGACCCTTGCTTATCTGATTGAACTTTTAGAGAAGAGAAACCCAAATGAGATCAAACTCTGCACGCTTTTGGATAAACCGGAGCGCCGCGTAAAAAAACAGGTTAAAGTAGATTATACCTGCTTTACCATTCCCGATGAATTTGTAGTGGGATATGGTCTGGACTACGATCAAAAATATCGGAATTTGCCGTATATCGGGGTAGTAGAACTGGGACAGTAAGGAGGCAATTTTTTGAAACAGCAGCAGTATAGAGGATTTGGTTTAATCCTGAGCATTGTACTTGTCATAATCGTTGTTACGACCCTGTTTGGCGGCAACAGGGATGCTCTCAGCGAACAGGAATACTACCGCGCACTGGATGCAGGAAACTATGAGCAGGTCTGGATAAAACAGAATGAGGCAGCGCCTACCGGCAAGGTAGAACTCCACTATCCTGGAGGCGGCATCAGTTCCGTTTACGTTTCCGATGTAATTGATGCGCAGGAACAACTGAAATCACGGGGAATTGACTATGTTTTGTTTGATGTGCCCCAGGAGAATTATCTGGTGACCATCATCCTTCCCTTCATGCAGGTGGTGACAATCTCCATGAGTCCTGCTTCCGTCGTAAACGCGACGGGCTTCCATTTGTTTCCGACGAAATTTGACTTCTCGGGCTACCGCAAGATTGCAACTGACAGCAATTTCTGGCACAGCTATTTTATCACGATTATGAGAACTGTCATAGGAACCGGCTGTGGTGTACTGATCACGGTCATGACGGCCTATCCGCTGTCGAAACTAAACCTTCCCTACCGGAGGGGCCTCATGCTTTTTGTGGTGTTTACCATGTACTTTTCAGGCGGAATGATTCCTAAATATCTATTGATTAAGAATCTCCATCTGACCAACAATTTTCTGGTTTATATTCTTCCCTGTATGATGACAGGCTTTGCCCTCATCATCACCAGAAACTTTTTTATGAGTATACCGGGAGAACTGGAGGAATCGGCAAAGATAGACGGAGCCACGCCCTTTATGGTCCTGTTTCGCATTTATCTGCCTTTATCCAAGCCGGTTATGGCTACAATTTCGTTATGGTATTGTGTTCAGCACTGGAATTCCTGGATGGACAACATGCTCTATGTGACGAAAACCGGTCTTTATGTCCTTCAGTATGTCCTTCAGACGATACTGACCAATGGACAGACGGCCGACATGGAGGCAATGGTAGATGTGGTGGTGCATACGGAGACCATGAAGATGGCGGCACTGGTGTTGTCTCTGCTTCCCATCGTGTGCACCTATCCATTCCTGCAGAAGTATTTTGTAAAAGGAATGATGGTGGGGTCCGTCAAAGGTTAACAAAGATAGTGGAGGACTTACCATGGGGGCTAAAAGATATTCAATTTTTTACATACTTTTGTGCATTAATCTTTGCAGTATCACAATTCTCTCTGCGTTCAATTACTTTGTTTTTCATGATATGAACAGCAAAGTATATCTGGAAAGCTTTATCGATTACAATAAGCGTGTTACCAATCTGGC
The DNA here is from genome assembly GCA_900551135.1 of uncultured Clostridium sp. Classification (GTDB taxonomy): domain Bacteria; phylum Bacillota; class Clostridia; order Lachnospirales; family Lachnospiraceae; genus UMGS1370. The sequence goes on along the minus strand of URUX01000138.1, from coordinate 796 downwards.
CTTCCGCAATATAGACAAGCAGATTATGGAATCCCTGGTGGATATTCCCCAGCTTTATTTTTCGGATTTAAAGTTAAATGAGCCTGTACTGCTTCCCCAGAAACGCTCGATCATCGATTCGCCCAAGGCGATTACCGATTTGGTAGGAAAGCTGGAGGAGATCAGAAAGGTGTATCCGTATGTGGTGAGTATGGATATTTATTATGAAGGAACCGGAACCATCGTGACCGGATTTAATAAAATACATTTTCCGTTGGATGAAAAAGAGGTAAACCAGTATCTTCCGTGGTATTTTGAATTTGAGAAGATGGGTGCAGATCAATACTTTTTTGAACTGTCTGACGGAGTATATCCCTCCAGAGAACCGGTGCTCACCTATGTGAAAAAAATATCAGGTCTGAAAGGCAGGGGGCAGACCATCGTGGCCGCTTTTCACATCTCTCCAGGCAGTTTTCAGGAATATATTGACGAAAGCAAGGGATGCTTTGTACTGGCAGCTGAGGATGGAAGAATTCTTTATCAGTCCGGTTCTGACAAAGGGAGAAGTCAGGAAGTTCTGGATAATCTAAAGGGAACCAGTACCTGGGAGGAGCCGGGGAGCGGCGCCAGGTCCGTGAAGATGAAGGTAGCCGGTGAACCGGTGACTGTCTTTTCCAACGCCTTTACTTTAACTGGGCTGAGTTATATTTATTATATACCGGATTATGCCTTTCTGGCGGATTATAATGTGAAGAGCCGGATTTTTCTAATGAATTTCGGTATTTCTATACTGTTTAATATTCTGGTGTTGGCAGGA
>URUX01000137.1 GCA_900551135.1 uncultured Clostridium sp. | reverse complement strand
TGTTTTCGGCCTGATCGTCAAGAGCCTCAATCAGCAGTACTATTTTTTTGTCTGCAAATCGTCTGCTGACTTCCTGTATCAGCTGGCTGCCAGTACCGCGGCTTCGGATGTTTCCGGAAACAGCCAGATAATCTACCATAACCATATCCAGATAAGGGATGACCATAACAAAACCGATTAAGGTTCCGTCTTCCTCTGCGGCCAGTATTTGTGCCTTTCCAGTTTTTACGGAATGTTTCAGAATGAAAGGAGGTTTTCGTTCTGCTTTTGGAAATGCTTCCAAATAGATCTCTCTAACTTCTTTCCATGACTTCATTGATGTTTTTGAAGTTGTGAAATGTTCATGTGTTTTACCTCATATGTTCTTGAATTTTGTACTCGACTGGTACTATAATGTATACAGTAACTGTAATGTCAAGGAGATGTTTTATGGAACAGAAAGAATTTTTATATTCTACAGGCGCCTTTGCAAAGATGAATGGAATTAATAAACGTACGCTGCATTATTATGATGAAATCGGGCTATTTTCCCCAGAATACAAAGGAGAAAACGGATATCGCTATTATACCTGCTTTCAGAGTGCAGAACTGGAACTGATTTTAATTTTGCGCAGCATTGGCCTGTCGATTGATGAAATCCGCCAGTATACACAAAATCCATCAGGAGAATCCTTTGAAAAACTGGTAATGGAACGAAAAGCCCTTCTGGATCGCTCTCTTCGCCACTTGCTGGAGGTGAAGCAGTTTCTCCAGAATAAATCGGAAAAACTGACATTGGGATTAAAGGCCCGTCATGGAGAGATAGAGCGGATCACGCTTCCGGAACAGAAACTTCTTCTTTCAGCGCCTATTTCGGGCTGTTATGATGAGGAAGATTTTTCGGTAGCAGCAGATTTTTCCAAGAGGCTCAAAAGCCTGTTTGGCCTGTACGATAATTTTGGAAGCCGGATTGCAGCAGACTGTATCCAGAAGCAGGCGTACAGCCAGTATGACTGTTTTGTGATGCTGGGAGGAGAGGAAGACGGATACTGGGATGAAATCCGGCCTGGAGGGACTTTTTTGAGAACGTTCTGTATTGGCCGTTGGGACACAATTCCGGAAATTTACCAGAAGATTTGCCGTTATGCTGCAGAAAACCATCTGGAATTATACGGGTATGCGTATGAAGAAGGCCTGAATGAGATGTCTTTGAAAAATCGGGAGGATTATATTACAATGATCACCGTTCCTTACCGGGAACATGGATGAACTCTCTGCGCGGTTATACGTTGTGAGAATCCTCAATTTGCGCTATAATGTTTGTTAAACTCTGCAATGAGCAAGGAAAGGATTGAAAATTACCAATGGAACATACACAAAAAACAGAACTTTTTGAAACGGCTCCGATTCCCAAAGCGGTGATGCAGCTGTGTATTCCTACTGTTTTAAGTTCTCTGGTTATGGTGCTTTATAACCTGGCAGATACTTATTTTGTAGGAATGTTAAACGACCCGGTTCAGAATGCGGCTGTGACTCTGGCAGCTCCGGTGCTTTTGGCTTTCAATGCAGTAACCAATCTGTTTGGAGTCGGCAGTTCCAGTATGATGAGCCGATCTCTGGGGAGAAAAGATTATGAAATGGTGCGGAGAAGCGCTGCGTTCGGATTTTACTGTACATTATTTTGCGGAATGCTGTTTTCTATTGTGTACACGCTGTTAAGACAGCCGGCTATGGCTGTTTTGGGAGCGACCAATTTGACGGAAGAAGCGACTTCGGATTATTTGATGTGGACTGTCAGCTGCGGTGCAGTTCCGGCAATGCTGAATGTCGTAATGGCATATATGGTCCGCTCAGAAGGGGAGGCTCTTCATGCCAGCATTGGAACTATGAGCGGCTGTCTGTTAAATATTATTCTGGATCCGATATTTATCCTGCCATGGGGACTGAATATGGGGGCTGCTGGTGCGGGCTGCGCTACATTTTTATCCAACTGTGCGGCATGCTTATACTTTTTTGTTTTGATTTTTATTAAGAGAAAACAGACCTTTGTCTGTGTGAATCCCAGAAAATTCAGCATGAAAAAAGCTATTGTACGGGGGGTCTGCGGAGTGGGAATTCCGTCCTCTATTCAGAATCTGCTGAACGTAACGGGAATGACCATTTTAAATAATTTTACTGCGGTGTATGGTGCAGATGCAGTAGCAGCCATGGGTATTACACAAAGAGTAAATATGGTTCCCATGTATATTGCCCTGGGTATTTCTCAGGGAATGATGCCCCTTATCAGTTATACCTATGCCAGCGGCAACTACAAAAGAATGAAGAATGGTCTGGCATTTGCGTTAAAGGCGGCTCTGGGATTCCTGGCGGCTGCTACCCTGGTTTATTTCCTGGGGGCGGGAACTATTACCAGAATGTTTATGGACAACGAAAGCATTGTTGCATATGGAACCAGATTTCTTCGGGGATTTTGTCTGGGTCTTCCGTTTATGTGCATGGATTTTATGGCAGTCGGTGTGTTTCAGGCTACAGGAATGGGAAAAGAAGCTTTGATTTTTGCAATTATGAGGAAAATTATACTGGAGATTCCGGCTCTTTACCTGCTGAATGCCTGGTTTCCGCTTTATGGACTGGCTTATGCCCAGACAGTGGCAGAAATTGTGCTTGCAGCGGCCGCAGTCATTGTATTAATAAAATTGTTCAGACGCCTGGAACTTCAGAAGAAAAGTCAGAAAGAGGAAGTATGGTACGATTAGAAGATACAAAACGGGCGGTACCATTATTTCGGTCGGTAACCGATACGATGGTTTGGACTTGTCTGGATAACGTGATGGGAACTGTTTATGCAGATGACCAGATAAGGCCGCAGACTGCGGCAGCCTGCCTGGGAGAATTCGTTTTTTTGGCTGGAAAAGCAGATTCGCTCTTTTTAGAAAAATTAGGAACATGCTGTCCTAAAATGGGAATTTTGATCCCTCTTAACGGGGAATGGCCGCCGCTGATTGAGAGAACTTATGGAAATCTGGCCAGGCAGATTACCAGATATTCGTTTTTAAAGGAAGCGCATATCTGGGATCTGGCTGAACTGGAACGGATCGCAGCCGGTATTCCAGAGGGCATGGAACTTCGTCAGATAGATGAAGAATTGTATCGGTATGCCAAAAACCATGAGTGGACAAAAGACTGGACAGCGCAGTTTCCCACTTATGAGGATTATGCGGAAAGAGGGCTGGGGTTTGCGATTTTAAAGGAAAGCATTCCAGTGGCAGGGGCATCTTCGTATTGTGCAGGAAACCGGACCATCGACATTCAGGTCGATACCCGTCCGGATTTTAGGAGGAGAGGACTGGCTCTGATCTGCGGAGCCAGTCTGATTGCAGAATGTGAAAAACGGGGGCTGTATCCCAGCTGGGATGCCCATAATCCGGAGTCTGCAGCACTGGCCCAAAAACTTGGATATCACATGGATAAAGCGTATCAGGCATATGTTCTGGAGGAACCGGACAGAAAAGGAGCAGAGGAATGACAAAAAAAGAATTAAGCCTGGAGATCATCAGGAGGTTAAGGGAAGAGTATCCGGATGCCGGATGTACTTTGGATTATAATGAAGCATGGAAACTGCTGGTAAGCGTTCGTCTGGCAGCCCAGTGTACAGATGCCAGAGTCAATGTCGTTGTGGAAGAGTTATATGCCAGATTTCCGGATGTAAAAGCGCTGGCTCAGGCAGATGCAGATGAAATTGAGGCCATTGTCCGTCCCTGCGGACTGGGAAAAAGCAAGGCCAGGGATATCAGCGCCTGTATGAAAACTCTGGATGAACAGTATGGCGGAACGGTTCCGGAAACGTTTGAAGAACTTTTAAAGCTGCCTGGTGTAGGAAGAAAAAGTGCAAATCTGATTATGGGGGATGTATTTGGAAAACCGGCAATTGTGACGGATACCCATTGTATCCGTCTGGTTAATCGCATGGGGCTGGTAGATGGAATCAAAGAGCCAAAAAAGGTAGAAATGGAACTGTGGAAACTGATTCCTCCAGAAGAAGGCAGTGATTTTTGCCATCGCCTGGTATTTTTGGGCAGAGACATTTGTACAGCCCGTACCAGACCAAAATGTAAACAGTGCTGTTTACAGGATATTTGTGCAAAACAGGGAGTGGAGGAATAACGATGCGTATTTTGCATACAGCAGACTGGCATCTGGGAAAATCACTGGAAGGAAGAAGCCGGCTGGAAGAACAGCGCCGGTTTCTTTCTGATTTTGTCCGGATTGTAAAAAACGAGAATGCGGATTTGGTTCTTATTGCCGGCGATATTTATGACAGTCCCAATCCGCCGGCAGAAGCAGAAAAAATGTTTTACCGGACTTTGAAACAGATTACGGAAGAGGGAAAACGTCTGGTACTGGTAATAGCCGGCAATCACGACAGTCCGGAACGGCTGGTGGCGGCAGGCCCTCTGGCGATGGAACACGGTATTTTGATGGCAGGACTTCCAGGAAGTGTGATTCCAGTCGGAGCATATGGATGCCATCAGGTACTGGATTCCGGAGAAGGGTATGTGGAACTGGAGATAAACGGAGAGAAGGCTGTCATTTTACTGCTTCCCTACCCCAGTGAAAAACGACTGAATGAGGTGATATACCAGGAACTGGACAGTGAAGAGAAAAAAGCAGCATCCTATGGAGAACGGATAGGCCGCTTTTTTGCTTTATTAGAGGAAAAATACCGGGAAGATACGATAAATCTGGCAGTTGCCCACTTGTTTGCCATGGACGCTTCTGCAGGCGGATCAGAACGGGGAATGATGCTGGGAGGTTCTTATCTGGTGGATGGGGATTGTCTCCCCAAAAAGGCTCAGTATATTGCATTAGGACACGTTCACAAGCCTCAGGCCGTTCCTCATACCCAGGGAAGGGCTTTTTACAGTGGAGCGCCAATGCCGTATCATCGCAATGAAGCAGGAGCAAGGCGACAGTGCAGTCTCATTGAACTTCACCCCGGAACGCCATTTGTGAAAAAAGATATTTTGTTGCCGTCTTATAAACCCATAGAGATTTGGCATGCAGAAAGCATGGAGCAGGCGTATTCCATGTGTGAGGCCCACAGAGAAGAGGATTCCTGGGTTTATCTGGAAATCCGGACAGAACGGGGATATATACGAGAAGACGAGATTCGAAAAATGAAGAACTGGAAAAAAGATATACTGGAAATCAGGCCCATTGTTTCTGGGACTGGACAGATGGAATCCATGGGGAAGCCGCTGGAAGAGAAAAGTTTAAAACAGCTTTTTACAGAATATTACTGTCAGGAGAATGGGGGAGTTGTGCCAGATGAAGAACTGATCAGTCTGTTGCTGGAACTGGCAGGAGAACTGGGAGAGGAGGAAAGGGATGAAGCCATTAAAACTGACGATTAAAGGACTGAACAGCTTTGTGCAGCCTCAGACCATAGATTTTGAAGAACTGTCCTCCAAAGGGATTTTTGGGATTTTTGGTCCTACAGGCAGTGGAAAGTCTACAATTTTAGATGGAATTACCCTGGCTCTTTATGGAGATCTGGCCAGACACAGCAATGGATTTGTAAACTCCGGAGAGGAAGTCCGACAGGCCGGTATTTCTCTGGTGTTTCAGATTTCGGGAGCAAATCCCAGGATATTTCAGGTGGACCGGACCTATACAAAAAATAAAGATGCATCCAGAAAACCGGTCTCCAAAGCAGTATTAAAAGAGATTACAGACAGCGGAATTACGGTTTTGGAAGAGGGAACCGGCGCGGTCAATGAAGCCTGCCAGAGGCTGGTGGGACTGAAAAAAGATGATTTTTTAAGAACCGTGGTACTTCCTCAGGGGAAGTTTTCAGAGTTTTTGATGCTGACGGGAAAAGAACGAAATGAAATGCTGGAGCGGCTGTTTAGTCTGGAACAATATGGGGAACAGCTTTCCGGAAAAATCGGGGAAGAGAAAAAGCGGTTAAGCCATTCCATAGAGAATTTAAACGGCAGATTATCCGGCTATGAGGATATTTCCAAAGAATTCCTGACTCAGACGGAGATCCAGTATCAAAGCTGGGAAAGGGAATACCAGAGGATGTCAGAATCTGCTGCCCGGATACGAAAACGGTTTGAAGAAAGAGAAAGCCTTCGCCGGCTTCTGGAAGAAAAAGACGGTTACAGGAGACAGTTAGACCAGTTGTCCAATCAGGAAAAACAGGTGCGGCAGTGGGAAAAACAGGCAGTTCTGGCAGAAGAAATCCAGACCATCAGACCGGCTTACCAGACCTGGTCTGGTAAATATCAGGCGCAGATTCAGGCCCGGGAAAATGTGAGCCGTCTGGAACAGGAGGCGCTTAGGGCGAATGGAAAACGGGATGCTGCCGCCCTGGAACTGGAACAGGCTGGAAAAGAGGAAGAGAGAATACCCATTCTGCTAGAACAGAAACGGAATCTGGAACTTGCCCTGCCTAAAAATCAGGAACGCCTGGAACTGGAAATAGAAAATAAAAAGCGGAATGAGGTGCTGATAAGCCTTTCCGAAGAACTGGCAGAACTGGAGCAGGCAGAGAAATCCCTTGAAATG
>URUX01000136.1 GCA_900551135.1 uncultured Clostridium sp. | reverse complement strand
TACTGGACAAAGTAAAATACAATCCTAAGGGTTATGAGGACGTGCTGGGATGGATGAATCCAGAAGAGTGGGCGTCAGATGCCCAGCTTTCCATATTGGAAGAGAAAGCGAGAGAAGTTCGGGAACATGCAGACGCTTTCGTTCTGATTGGTGTGGGTGGTTCTAATAATGCTGCACGTTCTGTCATCAAGGCGCTGAATCCACAGGGGCCAAAAGTGTATTACGCAGGGAATACGATTTCTCCATATGAGGTAAATTGCCTGTTAAAAGAACTGGAAGGAAAGTCGGTATACATCAATGTGATTGCAAAAAATTTTGAGACTCTGGAGCCAGGAATCGGTTTTCGCGTATTAAGAAAATGGCTGACAGAGAGGTATGGCGATAAGGCTTCTCAACGAATCATTACCACTGGTACAAAAGGCAGTCATTTAGAGAAAATTTCCAATGATAATGGTTATACGTTTTTAACTTTCCCAGATGCAATTGGCGGACGATATTCGGCAATCTGCGATGTAGGCTTATTCCCGATGGCGGTAGCTGGGGTGGATATCCGCAAAGTGGTACAGGGCGTAAAAGACATGAGAACTTACTTATATGAAACCGAAGGGGAAGAAAATCCTGCTTATTATTACGCTTGTATCCGGAATCTGTTAAATCAAAAGGGTATGAAAGCAGAAATGTTAAGCTTTTTTGAGCCACGTTACCGTTATTTTGCAAAATGGTGGATTCAGCTGTTTGCAGAAAGTGAAGGAAAAGATGGAAAAGGCCTGTATCCGGTGTCGGCTCAGTGCTCCGAGGATCTTCACTCAATCGGGCAATTTGTCCAGGACGGAACCCATATGATTTTCGAGACGTTTCTGGATGTGAAAAATCAGGATGCATCTTATGTATTGGAGAAGGATCAGGTAGATGACCGGTTTGATTATCTCAATGGAGTGGATTTCTGGGAGATTAACAAAAAGGCATTTGAAGCAACTTATAAAGCCCATACCCAGTGTCTTCCATGTTTCAAAATCCAGGTAGAACAGATTGATGAATACAGCTTTGGACAGTTATTTTATTTCTTTGAATTTGCCTGCTATATTTCAGGCATGCTTTTGGAAATTAATCCCTTTGACCAGCCAGGAGTAGAGGCATATAAGGGATATATGTTTGAAGCTTTGGGGAAAGAGCAAAACTAGAAAGGTTTTCCTGCGGAGTTGCCTATCTCTGCAGGACAGAAGATAAATTTCTTAGGGAGGAAACGTTATGTCTATGAACAAGAACACGAACACAGAAGCATCAGGAAAGGACGTCTGGCTATATAGTACAGGCAACTTTGCGAACAATATCATCTTTATAATGGTGAGTTTGTATGTCATGTATTATTACACCAACATTTTGGGGATTTCTGCCCTGGCAGCCGGTACAATTTTCATGGTAGCACGTCTGGTAGACGCTGCTACAGACCCGCTTATGGGCGCCATTGTTGACAGAACCAATACCAAAATGGGAAAATACCGTCCCTTTATTACCTTTGGTGCTCCGTTTTTAGGCATTGCATTTGTAATGCTGTTTACCACACCGGATTTAGGACCAACCGGAAAACTGATTTACGCTTATGTATCCTATATTTTCTATTCCTTAACCTGGACCTGTGTGCAGATTCCTCAGCTGGCTCTGCCGATTATGCTGTCCAATGATGTGGCAAGACGTACCAAAATCCAGGCAATTTTCCAGGCATTTGGCGCAGTAGCAGGTTTGGTTGTGCAGTCCTTTGCGCTTCCAATGCTGGATGCATTTGGCGGCCAGGATAATCCGCAGGCATGGACAAAGCTGATTATTCTGTACTCTGTAGTTGCGACCGTTATCTTTATTTTGTCCGCAGCTTCTGTACGGAAACTGGATGTTTACAATCCAAACAGCGCAAAGAAAAAAACTCAGGGACAGAAACTTTCCTTTAAGGACAGCGTTAATGCTATTGTAAAAAACCGCACCCTGTTATGTGTGCTGTTAGCATACGGCACCGACATGTTTGCAAACCAGATCAGCAGTTCTGTCAGAATGTATTTCTTCAAATATAACATGGGCGGCAGAACAGACTTGATCAGCTATATTGGTTACATGGGAACCATCGCTGCATTCGCCATGCTGTTCTTTATCGGCCCCTTTGTTAAAAAACTGGGTAAGAGAGTTGGTATTGCCATTGTAGAAGCTTTATGTTTAATTCTGACCTTGCCGTTACTGTTTGGCGCTCCAAGCCAAAATGTATTTATGGTAATGCTGTCTCTGTTAAGTACCACATTCCTATTTAACATTACCAATACCATGAGCCGTTCCGCCGTGCTGGATGCGGCAAACTATGCAGAGGTAAAACAGGGAGTTGCCTGCAATGCGCTGGTATCCTCTACCTTTACTTTTGTAAATAAATGCTGTCAGGCGTTCAGTGCATTCTTTGCAGGAGCAATCCTGGAATCTACCGGATATAATGCAGAACTGACCCAGCAGGCCCCAAGCACATTGAATGCAATTCTGTATTTAATGACCTTAGTTCCGATTGCAGCTTATATTTTCTCCTTAATCGGTATGTGGTTCTATCCATTAAATCGAAAGGATGAGATTGAGATGCAGGAGAAGATTATGGAAATTCGTGCAAAGAATCTGGAAGAGTCTGCACGGGGATAATAAGCATATTACTAAATTTTGATAGACCCCACTTTACCAAAAGGAGCGCTGGATTGATGAAATCTGACGCTCTCTTTTGGTTATGGGTTTCTGGAAAAATACCTTGCCTACCATTTGGAAAGTCCTTATAATAATAGACAGGAAAGAGAATGCATGGAGGAATCTGCTTATGTCCAGGACTCAGGGAAATAATCCAATTCGAGTGAAAAAACAAAACGAAACATTGATTAAAGAAATTATATATAAATACGGTCCTATTTCCAGATCACAAATTGCGGAAATGCTGTCATTAACCCCGCCAACCATTACTACCAATGTAAATAGTCTGATTCGTCAGGGATTTGTATATGAGACCTCTCAGGAGGAAAAAACAGATGAAACGGTTTCGGCAGTAGAAAATGAAAAAGACGGTAAAAGCAGCAAGGAAAACCGCCGTCCTCTGGGCCGTCGTCCGGTACAGATTGATTTTGTGGCAGATGCCTGTTATGTAATTGGCGCAGAGATTAATAAATATCAGATTACAGTCTGTCTGATGGATTTAAGAGGAAATGTGATTGAAAGCAGCCGGTATGTCCCGGAGTCAGATGAATATGATTTTATCATACAGGCTTTGCTGGGGCAGATTAAAAAAGTAGTGGAGGATTCGGGAGTAGATGAAGAGAAAATACTGGGAGCCGGAGTTGGTCTTACTGGATTTGTGGATTCGAAAACCGGAATTTTAAAGAGAAGTGCCTATCAAAACTGGGAAAATAACCGTAAAGTAGCAAAAGATATTGGCCGTCGGCTGGATATGCCGGTTGTCATTGAAAATAATGCCCGTATGCGGGCCATAGGGGAAGAAATGTTTGGCAATCAGGATCATGCCGATACCTTTGCATATTACTTGATTTCCTATGGTCTGGCCTGTCCCATGTATATTAAAGACAGTGTTTTGACAGGAGAGACTTCCGGAGCGGGAGAAATTGGTCATGTAGTAGTGGATATCCACGGGCCGAAATGTGAGGTCTGCGGAGATTCCGGGTGTCTGGAAGAGATGGCCAGTGAAAGAGCCATTGTAAAGCAGGTTAGAGAAGGGATGCGGAAAGGCATTGACACCATGTTAAATGATATGGCAGCTTCACCAGAGGACGTAGGAATGAAAGAAATTCTGGCTGCAGAAGAGTGCGGAGATGAACTGGCCTGTGAAGTTGTGGGAAAGGCCATTGTTTATCTGGGAATGGAACTGGCTAATATTATAAACTTCATCAGTCCGCCTCTGGTTATTATTGACGGCTATATAATGAAGTTAAAACGAAACCGCCGTCTGATTCTGGCAGAGACGAAAAAGCATCTGTTTGGCATGGATGATCAGGATATAGAGTTTCAGTTTGTGGAGTTTGATCATTTTACAGGAGCGAAAGGTGCAGGAGCGCTGGCGATTAAGAAGTATTTTATTGAGGCATAGTCTGTTATAGGCGGATGAATTCGGCACAAGAATGAGAGGAACATATATGCTCGAAAATAAACTGGGAATTGTTTATAGAGGAGTTGAGCCAAGGGGAAATGCACAAAGTTAGCTTGCAAATTGTTTATAAATTTCCAAACAAAAGAAATGGAAACAAATTTAAAGAAAAATTGTTTATAGATGAACGAAACAAGAAAAAATTACACAATCACAATCACGGAATTGTTTGAAAAATTCCAAAATCAATGGGATATACACAAATGAGGGATATAGTTGTTTCCTTAGAGGATGTCCAGGAAGACAGGGGCGATGCGGCTAATACAAGTCACATCGCTCCTTGAAATTTTTGGGATTTTTATTCTATTTCAACCGGACAGGTATAAACTCTCTTACCCATAACATCGGTCTTCTTGCCAGTCAGGGTAACCACATCTGCAAATGCAATATCGTGGGCGCTGGTTCCTACCATAATATCCATGGTGGTCGGTTCTACCACAAATTCCATAAATTCGTTATAGTAACCAAGTTGTGCAGTGCTTAAGGAGAATGTAAGCTTCTTCTCTTCGCCAGGAGCCAGAGTGATTCGCTTGAAACCAGCCAACTGTTTAACAGGGCGGATTACGTGAGCCTTTTTGGTATGGTAGTAAAGCTGAACAACTTCATCGCCGATTCGGTCACCTGTGTTTTTCACTTTACAGGAAACTGTGATAACACCGTCTGTGGGAACTTCTTTTTCGGCAATGGCAAAATCGGATAATTCGAAGGTGGTATAGCTTAATCCATGGCCAAAGCAGAAGAGAGGAGCATTGCTTTCATCTACATAGCCGCCGGAGAAGATAGCAGAACCTAAGCTGTCTGTCTTGGAGGCGTATCCGCTGCCTGCTCTGTGATTGTAAGTAACTGGAACCTGTCCCACGCTGCGAGCAACGGTTGTAGTAAGCTTTCCGCCAGGATTGGAGGTTCCGTCCAGAACGTTGGCAACTACTTTACCAGCTCTTGCACCAGGCATCCATGCCTGAATCATAGCATTTGTGTGTTCACATGCCCATGGCAGAGAGAAGATGCCAGGGCCATAAAGAACTAATACTACAGGTTTTCCGGCTGCGGAAACAGCCTCTAATAGCTGCTGCTGTACTCCGGGAAGATCCAGACGACACCGATCCTTTCCTTCGCCGCCGGTAACGCCTACCCAGCCGCAGTTTCCACCGCAGGCCATAATGACCACATCGCTTTCTTCCGCTGCTTTTACGGCGTCTGCAAATCCGTCAGTTTCCATTCCAATAATGGAACAGCCCTCCGCATAGCGGACTTCGAACCGATCTTCCAGTTCTTCCTTTAAGGAACGGCATCCCATGCCTCTTAAAACGGAATGCATATCTCCAATTTTTTCTTTATCTTCCGGAGTAAGGGCTTTTGTAATAGAGGCAAATGGATTGATAGATTCGCCGCTGTTTTTTGCTTTGGCAGCTTCATCCGCAATCCCGTTAAAGGATACTTCTTCTGAATTACCGTTGTTTCCGGCTGTTATCATTTCAATATATGCAGGATAAGTATAGCCGCTGATCGGATAGCGAAGACTGTCTGCATGAGGGCCTATCAGGGCGACTTTTGTGCCTTTCTTTAAAGGAAGAACCCCGTCATTTTTCAGAAGAACCAGAGATTTTGCTGCAATTTCCTCTGAAAAATCTTTCTTTGCATCTGTGCTCATGGAAGCGGCAACTTTTTCGACATCTACATAAGGATGTTCAAAGAGTCCGTATTCAAATTTGACTTTTAAAACCCTGCGTACTGACTCATCTAAAAGGGCTTCGCCCAATTCACCGGAACGGACATATTTTGGAAGCTGTTTAAAGGAGCCTCCTACAGGAATTTCTGTATCGGTGCCGGCTTTTTTTGCTAGCAGTCCGGCTTCTTCATAGGTATCGGCAATATGGAAATCTGTTAAGGTTTTTAAAATTCCGGCACCGTCAGAGGTTAAGATGCCATCAAATTTCATAGTATCCCGGAGTAAATCATGGGCAATTTTCCGGTTTGCCACTACGCACATTCCGTCAATTTCTGCATAGTTAGCCATAACGGAACTGACATCAGCCTCTCTCATAGCTGCCTCAAAAGGAGTTGCGAAGACTTCATAAAGTTCCCGATCGTTGATACGGGTTGTGGCAGTGTTTAAACCTCCCTGGGTCTCGGAATAACCAAGGAAATGTTTTGCAATGCAGGCAACTCCGTCTTTGTTGTTCTGCATACCATTGATATAGTGGATTCCCATTTGGGAAGTTAAATAGGGATCTTCACCGTAAGTTTCATACACGCGTCCCCATCTGGGATCTCTGGATACGTCAATTACAGGACTCATGGCTGAGTTGATTCCTACAGCGCGGGATTCTTCACTGATAATACGGCTCATTTCTTCTGCCAGTTCCGGCATCCAGGTACAACTCACGTTAATCTGTGCAGGGAACA
>URUX01000135.1 GCA_900551135.1 uncultured Clostridium sp. | reverse complement strand
TAAGATAGTTTTACCATAAGTAAATATAAAAACTATACCTATCAACCCGTATAGGACTGTATAACATATCGTTGTAATGAGTGCCTTTTTCTTCTTATTATCTTCTTGATGTCCATCAAAATAAGCAATAATTGTTTGTACCCCTTGTGTGATACCCACAACTGGCATTAATAACAATGTATAGATTTTTTGTACTACATTCCATACAGCAACATGGTTTAATGTTGTATGTACCATAAGGCTTTTATTTACAAAGTATGCTGTACAGCCAGCTAAGGCTTGAATAATTGTCTGTGCAATGCCAAGTTTTAGCAGTTCAGTTGTATATTTTACTAACTTTTTATATGATAGCCGACATTCACCCTTAATAAATTGCTGTTTCAATAACCACAATACAGACAGTAAGAAGCAGAATATTTCACTTATAAGCGTTCCGTAAGCAAGTCCTATAAATCCCATATTAAAGCAGAATACAAATATTGAATTAAAAACAACATTTACAAGCACTGCACCCCCTGTTAAAACCATCTCAGTTCTCGGAAAACCAAACGCTCTGATACAACTTGTTAACGTATATCCAAGTGCACTGAAAATATTGCTGAACAGTTGAATTTTTAAATACTTTTCAGATAATGTCAAAATTTGACCTGCTGCCCCTATAAAAGATAAAAGCTGCGGCATCATGAAATAAGACACAATGGAAATTATAATGCTTGTAACAAATGTCATACCAATGCCTGTTATAAAGTATTCTGTACGGGTTGTTTGATTTTTTAAATACTTCGCAATCATAATAGAAGCAGAAACTGCAAACAGAGCTTGAATAGCCGTATAAATGCTTAATATAGGTGATAGCAAACCCATTGTCGTTAATGCATCTACTGAAATTTCTCCTAGATGTCCCGCAAATATAGTATCTACTACAGATGCCATAATTTCAACAATTAATGAAAAAATGGCTGGAATAGAAAAATAAAGTATTAATGAATGTACTGATTTTTTTTCGTAAATATTTTCTTTCATTAAATCACACCTCCATAGTTTCATCATAACAAAAGGAAGGTGACATCTTGTGTCATCTTCCTTTTAAATATGTTTAAATTTTCTATAGTCTTGACGTTCAAAACTCTGCTCTGTAATCTTACAATACACAATATCCGATATTAGAAAGTCAAACATTTGTACTCCATCTGAAGCATATAAATATAGTCCTGATGTACGAAGTGCATAACTCAAAGGTGCTACATAATACTTATGGTTATTTATTTTCAGTTCTACAATTACTTCCTCATCTAAAGCGGTGTTAATATTACGAAAAATAGTTTCATCTTTATAAAGCGGTTCTTGAAATAATTCTATTTGAAAATACTCTAAAAAATCCTTTTCTTTTAAAAATGTAAATTCCGGAAACAATAGTTCTAGTTTTTTAAGAATACTGCTTTTGTTATCACTTTTTTTTAGCTTACTTATAAGATGAAGAGCTAAAACTAAATCTTCAATTTCTTCTGATGAAAAAAAGCTATGTTCAAATTTATAAGCAACTGGAATAGAAACTCCTCCTTGATATCCCGATTGAGTTTGAATCGGAACTCCAAGATTTGAAATCAAATTAATATCCCTCATAATTGTTCTCTTGCTAACCTCAAACTTATTCGCAAGTTCTGGAATTGCAGTTTTCTTTACTTCATTTAAAAATAAAATGATTTCTAATTGACGATTTGTAATCCTAATTACCTCCCTCAAACTTCTTGATTATCTTTTATAAATTGCTCCCTGTCACACGCTTCAAGAGGATTATAGCACTATAAAGATGAAGAGTCATTATTTTTGGTTATCCAACAAAAATATTAGATACAGAAAAAGACACCATATTTCAAGTGTTATTCTCTTATACATTAGTATTCTGCAAGCACCTGCGAAATTAATTCTAACTTTTCTTCTGGTGTCCATATTTTATTGAAGTTTTTATGACGCAATGCTTCTGAACCTTGGCATTTCTCGATTCGAGCCCAACGTCTAATCATGGTTCGGAAGTTGTGTTACGTAATTCCTTTTGGTGTTTCTGGCCATTTCCCTTGTCGATACAATTCGGCACAGTTTCTTTTGTACTCATAAGAGTAACGCATAAAAATACCCTCCTTACTGGTTTGTCCAGTAAAGAGGGTACATATCAAGTCTCACAGGCTTTTTTAATCAAACTTTCCAGTCTCTATTTTCTCTTAATCCAGTAAAAACTCACTGAGCACGTAGTTGCTGATGTCAATTCCCCAGTCTGTCAGGGCAATCCGGCTTCCTTCTTCTTTTAAAAGGCCGTTGGCAATCAGATGATCTACCCGGTCTCCATAGACACTTCGAATTTTTACACCAAAATTAGCGGCAAAATTAATATCCGAAACGCCTTTCATCATCCGAAGCCCTAAAAACATAAATTCTTCCATCTTGGACTTACGGGTCTGTGGCTCTACGTTTTGATAAAGCCTGATAAGACCGTCATTTAAAAAGTCCAGTTCCAGATACGTCTGCAAATCCGTTTCATTGGAAAAACGGGAGCCATGAAAACAGGAGGAAGATCCAAGTCCCAGTCCCAGATATTCCGTACCGGTCCAGTATCCTACATTGTGGCGGCATTCAAAACCAGGTTTTGCATAATTGGAAATCTCATAGCGCTGATATCCCTGAGATTCCAGAAACTCTCTGGTAATCTTATACATCTTTCGTTCTGTCTCTTCATCCGGAAGAGGCTTCCACAAATTATCAGCCTCAAAGCTGTCACCGGAAAACCGGTTTGAGTCACTGATTCCGGTTTGAGCCTCCCTCTTCCGGCAGTTCCCGCCCTGACATCCTTCGCCGTAATGATCCCAAAAAGGCGTGTTTTCTTCAATTATCAAACTATAGGCGGAAATATGCTCCGGCTTTAGCATTGCCACTTTTTTTAAGGTGTTTTTCCAGGATTCCAACGTCTGGCCTGGAAGGGCTGACATCAGATCCACATTGACACTCCAGAACCCAGCCTGTCTGGCCCTCTCAAAGCTTTTTAAAAACTCTTCAAAGGTGTGAATCCTTCCCAGCGCTTTTAACTCCCGGTTGTCTGCAGACTGAAGTCCCAGGCTGATCCGGTTGATTCCGCATCCCCGGTACACATCCAGCTTTTGGGCGTTTAAGGTGCCCGGATTGGCTTCAATGGTAATTTCCGCATCCGGTGCAATATCAAAATACAGGCGGATGGTTTCTACTACAGCGCGGATCATCCCCGCTTCCAAAATGGACGGAGTCCCTCCCCCTATAAAAATCGTGGTTACCTGATAGCCATCGCTGGTCAGGCTGGCAGCCTGGATTTCATCTAAAAGCTGTCTGATATAATCTTCCTGCACAGACGCCAGTGCCCGAAAGGATAAAAAATCGCAGTACAGACATTTTCTGGCGCAAAATGGAATGTGTACATAAAGCTCTAATGGTTTTTTCTTATTCATCATCCAGTTTCAGTACGCTCATAAAGGCCTTCTGCGGAATTTCCACATTGCCTATCTGGCGCATTCTCTTCTTTCCTTCCTTCTGTTTTTCCAGAAGTTTTCTCTTTCGGCTGATATCGCCGCCGTAACATTTTGCCAGCACATCTTTCCGCATTGCTTTTACGGTCTCTCTGGCAATGATTTTTCCTCCAACCGCTGCCTGGATAGGAATCTCAAACAGGTGGCGCGGGATTTCTTCCTTTAATTTTTCGCACATTTTTCTGCCTCTCTCATAAGCAGAACCGGCAAAGACAATAAAGGAAAGGGCATCTACTTCTTCTCTGTTGACCAGAATATCCAGCTTCACAAGTTCTGACTGCTCGTATCCCTTTAAATCATAGTCAAAGGACGCATATCCTCTGGAACGGGATTTTAATGCGTCAAAGAAGTCGTAAATGATTTCATTTAACGGCAAATCATACTTTAACAGCGCTCTGGTTCCCTCGATATATTCCATACCCAGATAAACGCCCCGGCGCTCCTGACAAAGCTGCATAATCGCTCCTACGTATTCTGTGGTAACCATAATTTCAGCTGAAACGATGGGTTCTTCCATATATTCAATTTCTGACGGGTCCGGCAGATTAGAAGGATTTGTCAGTTCAATCATCTCTCCGTTGGTCTTATGAACCCGGTAAATAACGCCAGGAGCTGTAGTAACCAAATCCAGATTGTATTCCCGCTCCAGACGTTCCTCGATAATATCTAAATGAAGCAGTCCCAAAAATCCGCACCGGAATCCAAATCCCAGAGCCAGAGAAGTCTCTGGTTCAAAGTACAGGGAAGCGTCATTTAACTGAAGTTTTTCCAGGGCATCTCTTAAATCCGAGTATTTGGCGCTGTCTGCCGGATACAGACCGCAGTAAACCATCGGCGTAACTTTTTTGTAGCCTGGAAGCGGCTCTGCACATGGGTTGAACTTATCTGTAATGGTATCGCCTACCATGGTCTCTTTCAGATTTTTAATGCTGGCTGTAATGTAGCCTACCATGCCGGCTGTCAGTTCTTCACAAGGGATAAACTGGCCTGCGCCGAAGTATCCTACCTCTACAACCTCTTCCTCTGCTCCTGTAGCCATCATCCTGATAGTTGTGCCTTTTTTCACAGTGCCTTCTTTAATACGGCAGAATACGATGACTCCCCGGTAAGAATCGTAAATCGAGTCGAAAATCAGCGCCTGCAGCGGTGCGTCTTTGTCTCCTGTCGGGCAGGGAATCTTTTCCACTATGGCTTCCAGAACGTCTTCCACATTTAATCCTGTCTTTGCAGAAATCCTTGGAGCATCATGGGCCTCCAGGCCAATCACATCTTCAATCTCAGCCGCCACCCTGTCTGCATCGGCGCTGGGAAGATCAATTTTATTAATAACCGGAAATACATCCAAATCATGATCCAATGCCAGATATACATTGGCCAGTGTCTGAGCCTCGATTCCCTGAGCCGCATCCACGACCAGAATCGCACCGTCGCAGGCTGCAAGACTTCTGGAAACCTCGTAATTAAAATCCACATGGCCTGGGGTATCAATCAGGTTAAAAATGTACTCTTCCCCATCCTTTGCCTTGTATACGGTACGAACGGTCTGGGCTTTTATTGTAATTCCTCTCTCCCGTTCCAAATCCATATTGTCTAAAACCTGAGCCTGCATCTCCCGGCTGGTCAAAAGTCCTGTCTGCTCGATAATTCGGTCTGCCAGAGTGGATTTGCCATGGTCAATGTGGGCAATGATGCAGAAATTGCGGATTTTGCTTTGGTCTATCGTAATTGCCATATAATCGGTTCCTCTTTCTTTCTAAAAATCATCCATTGTCTTTTCTCTGAAAAATATAACATTTTTTTCTATTCCTTGCAACTGTCTGTAACAAGTTCTCTGCCTGTCTGACAGCTATTTTTCTGTTAAAACCGCTTCCAGAATCTCTGCCAGAGGTTCCATGGCATTCCTCGCCTCTTCAAAGGTATTGGTCTGAGCCCCAACTTCAATCAGGGAAGACCTGGGCCGCAGATGCAGATTGTAGCGAAGACCTTTTAAATATATCTTTCTGGTAAAGCCTGGATAGTCCTCTGCTGCTTTTAACTGCATCTGAAAACTAAAGGCCAGATTTTCATTTAAGTAAGGGTTGGGAAGATACTCAACCGGCCCCTTGGGAGTACGGCTTAACCCGTTAAAAAACATAATCTGGGCTGTCGGTTTTCCATTTACCTCAGAAACCAGACGGACGTTATCCCCCACTCCGTCCCGGTGAATGTCCAGAATTACCTGAATTCCCGGATTTTTCTCTAAAATCTCTGTAATTCCTTCGAATGCGTAAGTGTAAGCCTTGCTTCTGTCCAGCTGACCGTTTACCAAATCGTACACGCTCCGGTCATGAATTACCCCGAAGCCTTTTTCCTGCAGCAGTTTTGTCAGGTAATCGCCTACTTCCACTACGGTCTGGTTTTCTCCAGAATCCGCATAGGCCTCCTGAGAGTGGGAATGGTAAATTAAAATCTGGGGGCTGCTGCTGTCTTTTTCCATGGTTAAATCCGTCTCCAGCATGGTTTCTGCACAAATCATGTCCCGGCCTGCTGTAGTTGATGTATGGATATTGTAAAACGTCTTCATTAAAAAATCATAATCCGCCAGCTGTGCCATACTGTACACCTTACCCGAATCAGAGGTTATGCCGGAAGGGATACTGGCATCCAGCCCCGTTTCTCCCTGTCCATCTGCCTGCTTTTCCGCTTCTGCAAGGCTCTGTCCCGTTTGTCCGCTTTCCTCATTTCCATATTCCAAAAAATACTGGTGTTCCATATAAAACTCTCTGTTCTGCAAAAAAGCCCTGTAAGCTGGATCCGCTTCCGATGCAGATATCTGTCCCGAAAGTCCCGGCTTCTGATATGTATTCCATGGATTCAGCCGATCCATGCAGGAAACCACAAACCCAAAGCTTCCCTGGTCCAGGTTTAAATCCGGTTCTGCTTTTTGGGGCGGCAGACTTCGGTTCCACAAAAATTCCACCGCCCTGCCGGCCAGACTGCTGCTTTTTTCCGACAGGCCAGAGCCCTGATTTTCCCATTTTACTCTATATTCTGTCAGCCACTTTCTGCCCTGGCGCAGCCCCAGCAATACCAGGGATATACACAGCACTGTCAGCATTGCCATTCTGATATATTCTGCAATTCTTCTTTTTTCACGCATACCATCACCTGACCTC
>URUX01000134.1 GCA_900551135.1 uncultured Clostridium sp. | reverse complement strand
CCGGGTGAAAACTCTGTAGGATTGACAATCGACGGTATTGGCAAGGCAAATCTGGAAACCTCTATCCACTTCTTCGAATTGTTAAAGGAAGCCGGCATTAAGACCCACTATGTAAACGCAAACTTAGAAGATGCGACCATGGAAGTACTTCCAGCTACTGTATTCGGAAAGGGTCTTGAAGTTATCTGCCGCTTAGTTGCTACTGGAAGCTTTATTCGCCGCTACGGCGCATACATCGAAGACGGTACGGAACTGCCTGGCGGTTATGTTGAGGCAACCTTCAAAGATGATGACCGCTGCGATCCGCTTGTAACCTGCGAAGGCCTGGTTGCATTAAATGTTATGAGCAAAGAGATGTTTGAATCCATGAAGGAGCAGACATTAAAAATCACCAAAATTGTCGCAGACGATCTGGCAAAGAAAGGCTTAAAGCTCTACGACATTAAGTTTGAATTCGGCTATAACAACGGCGAAGTTATCCTCATTGACGAAATTGCCAGCGGAAATATGCGCGTTTACAAAGACGGCAAGATCGTAGATCCAATGGAACTGACTTCTATCATCTTAGAAAAGTAATTACCAAAGGGGCAACATCTAAAAACGGGGTGGTATTCTCAGAAACCAAAGAATACCACCCCGCTATTAATGCAGAATCTCTTTATTGACAACTATCCTTTTTCACACTGCACAAAAACCTCCCAAACATATCGCAAACAAATCCCAGCAAAATCCCCAGCAGCATGGCTGCAGCTGCTTTTACATCTCCTCCTGACGCAAAGGTCGAAAAAGAACCAATGAAAGCGCCTGGAACAAAGGCAAGAAGACGGCTGTTTCCAGCTGCGCACATAAGAAACGTAGTTAAAAACGTCATAACCAGGCCTGCTGCCTGCCCTGGCACAAGCTTTGCCGCCGCAAGAGAAAGCATGGCATAAAGAATTCCGCTTCCCACGCAGGCAAATGTCTTAGGCAAATTTTCCGCACCTTTCCAGGGCGCTGCAAAATATGCCGTACATCCTGCAAAACCAGCCCATCCCGGAAGTCCAAAAAACGTGGCTGCCACCATCCAGAGTGTGCACAAAACAGCTGTCGCAAACGCAGATTTATAAGTATCTCTGCAATGTCCGGAGGCATCTTTCATATCATCACACTTTCTTGTCCTGCGGACTTCCTTTTCTTCCTGGTTTCAAAACAATCTCTCCTTTGGAAATTGCATGAACCGGGCATACCAGTGCACAAAGATGGCATCCTACGCACTTATCTGTATTGCAGTCAGGCTTACGGGTCTTTTCGTTCCATTCCATAGCCTGATGCGCACCGTCATAACAAGAAATATAGCACCGGCCGCATCCAATACACTGTTCCTCATCAATTCTGGGATAGACGATGTAATCCCTGTCCAGACTTTCTGCCGGAATAATGTTCTGATTTGCCAGTCCAACCAGCTGACTTAAATGGTCAACGCCCTGTTCTTCCATATAATGCATAAGGCCATTCTTCATATCTTCTACAATCCGGTAGCCATACTGCATAATCGCAGTGGTAACCTGTAAGGTAGAAGAACCCAGAAGAATAAATTCTGCCGCGTCCTCCCAAGTCTCAATCCCGCCAATTCCTGAAATCGGAAGTTCTTCCAGTCCCTCCGCTGTTCTGAGCTGCTGGATAAAACGCAGCGCAATCGGCTTTACTGCTTTTCCGGAGTATCCGGAAATAGATGACTTGCCGTTGATAATCGGCATACCAATTTTACGGTCCAAATCTACGTCTGTAATCGATTTTACGGTATTAATGGCAGAAATTCCATCTGCCCCGCCTTCCAGACATGCCCTTGCTACTCCGACCATATCCGTAATATTTGGTGTCATCTTAGCCAGAACCGGAAGAGAAGAACCTCTCTTTACTGCTGCGCAGTATTTCCGGCACAGTTCCGGATTTGTACCTACATCGGAACCCATTGCATGAGAAGTCATCTGTGGACAGGACAGATTCATTTCGATCATATCTGCTCCGGCTTCTGTAACCAGACGGGCCAGTTCCACCCAGTCCTCTTCATTGGTTCCCATAATGGATGCAATCAGAACCTTATCTGGATATTCTTCTTTCAGACGCTTCACATCTGCCAGATTTTCCTCCAGAGAATGCTCTGCAATCTGTTCCATGTTTTTAAATCCCACAAAAGGCGTTCCCTCTTTTGTCAGGGCCGCAAATCGCGGAGAAACTTCATCAACCAAGAAATGTTCTGGTCCTATGGTCTTGAATACTACACCGCCCCATCCGGTGTCATATGCTTTCTTACACATGTCATAACAGTTTCCTACTGGAGATGAGGACAGACAAAATGGATTTTCAAAATGAACTCCCAGAAAATCAATGGATAAATCCTTGTTGATCATGAACGGCTCCCCCTTTCCTGAAGGCTTTGGTGGATCATCTGCGCCGCTTCTTTTCCTTTTCTTACAGCCCAGACAACAGTCTTATCTCCCAGAGCCAGATCTCCTGTTACAAATACGTTTGGATCTGCAGTTGTATATCCTTCTGTATCGCCTGCTTTTTCTTTCAGTTCCAGTCCAAGTCCGTCCAGATCAGGCTTCTGACCGACTGCCAGAATAATCTTATCCGCACGAATCTGCAGCGTTCCATCCATATGGCGGTGTTTAAAGGTTACGGTATCTTTGTCAGCGTGTTCCGGAACATAACCGTCAATAATTCCGCATCTGGAGCAAGCCTGCTGACAGTAGCGCTCGGTCGGACAAACTCTGGCGCAAATGCCTCCGATTGCATTATTTTCCCGAATGGTTTCGGCTGCTCCTTTCAAATTGCGAAAACGCACACTCCGGATAAATTTTGCCGGATCGGTTCCTGCAGGACATGCCGCAGAACATGGTGCATCCAAGCAGAGCAAACATCGCTGAGCTTCCTCCATGACCGTATCCATGGTGTAAAACGGTCCTACCTCGTCTGAATATGTTCTGGTCATTCTTGTCTCCTTTCTTCAACTTTATTGTTGAATAGCTTACGGCGGAACCCTGCAGGTGTTCCGCCGCCCTTCTACAAGACGTCTTCTGTTTACGTTCTAATCATACTCCTTTTAGGTTGATATATCAATAGTTAAAAAATTAACTTTTTGTGAACTTTTTATATTTTTTTTCGCAATTTCTCTTGTATTTTTTCATATTTTATATCAACAAGCTTTCTATGTGGCGTAATCTTTTGGTAAATATGTATACTTTTTTTACTTTTATTAGTTTATTTTACCCTATTTTCAACTCGACTGCACCTGCCGTTTTTCTTGAATACAGCATAAAAATAAGGCTGTCAGAAATTCCTGACAGCCTTATCTTTACTCTTTCATTTTACAAATGACAATTAGTCCTCAACTTTAACGATTTCTCTCTTGTTGTAAGAACCGCAAGCCTTGCAAACTCTGTGAGGCATCATTAAAGCGCCGCACTTGCTGCACTTAACTAAGTTTGGAGCGCTCATCTTCCAGTTTGCTCTACGGCTATCTCTTCTAGCTTTAGAAGATTTATTCTTTGGGCAGATAGACATGGTTTACACCTCCTTAAACTGTTTAAAAATATCCTGGATAACTGACATTCGAGGATCCAGTGACTGCCTGTCGCAATCACAGGTTCCACGGTTGAGATTGGTGCCACATCTATTGCAAATCCCCTTGCAATCTTCTTTGCAGAGAACTTTCATAGGCAGATTCAACAGCAGTTCGTTTAGAACCAATTGGTCTACATCCAGATTGTAACCGCTTATATAGGGTTGTTCATCCAACGCTTCTACCCGTTCCTCTTCAGTCTGGTTTAAATCCAGTTCCTGATCAATCTCCAGTTCAAAAGGCACTGTAACCGGCTCCAAACATCTGGCACAGGGAATTGACAGACTTAATCTGGCGCTTCCTTCCACACGCATCTTCCGATCCCCTTCATTGACTACTGTCAGCGAAATAGAGCCTTTCTCCACAATCTCACACACGCCATCCGGAGTGGGACACTGTTTCATCTCAAGATCTGGGGTATAGGTCTTCATCTTTCCTTGGCAGGAAAACAACTCTGATAAGTTAATCAGCATATTAATCTCCTAATACGCACCTCTGCTATTATACAGATTCACTGCTATTTTGTCAACAAAATTTTGAAACAATTTACCAGCAGCTTACACCAGTGCCAGGGTTTCTCTTGCGATTGCCAGTTCTTCGTTGGTCGGGATTAACATTACCTTCACTTTGGATGCAAGAGTGGAAATCATTCTCTCCTCGCCCCGTACGTTGTTGGCCTCTTCGTCAATCTCAACGCCTAAGTAGCCTAAATACTGGCAGATGTCATTTCTGGTCTTAATGTCATTCTCACCTACGCCTGCAGTAAATGCAATTGCATCTACGCCATTCATGGCTGCGGTATAAGCGCCGATGTATTTTGCTACACGATACTTAAATGCATCCAGAGCTACTTCTGCCAGATGGTTGCCTTCTGCTGCAGCCTTTCCTACATCACGGAAGTCGCTGGAAACACCGCCGCTCATGCCCAGAATGCCGGACTTCTTATTGAAGATATTCAGCACTTCATTAATATCCTTGCCTTCATGGTTGCAGATATACTGGGCAACTGCCGGATCAATATCGCCGCTTCTGGTTCCCATAATCAGACCCTCTAATGGAGTAAGACCCATGCTGGTGTCAACGCACTTGCCGCCAACAGAAGCGGAAACACTGGCGCCATTGCCTAAATGGCATACGATTACTTTTGCGTTTTCCGGATCTAATTTGCCGAATTTAATCGCTTCGCCGGATACAAACTTGTGGCTGGTGCCGTGGAAGCCGTATCTGCGCAGGCCGTATTTCTCTAAATATTCGTGAGGAATTGCATAGGTATATGCTTTTTCAGGCATTGCCATACCGAATGCGGTATCGAATACTGCTACGTTTGGCTTGCCTGGCATTGCAGCTTCACATGCCTCAATACCGATTAAGTTAGCCGGATTATGCAGCGGGCCTAAATCGAAGCACTCGCGGATTACTCTCTTTACATCATCATTTACTACGATAGAATCGCTGTAAACTGTACCGCCGTGCAGAACGCGGTGGCCAATTGCGGAAATCTCATCTGTGCTGGCAATTACGCCGTGGGCCTTGTCCATTAATGCATCCAGAACCAGCTGAACTGCAACCTTATGATCTGGCATTGGGCTTTCTACGACATATTCGTCCTTGCCTGCTGCCTTATGAGTCAGCTTAGAGCCTTCGATGCTGATTCTCTCGCATAAGCCCTTTGCCAGTACGCTTTCATTTTCCATATCAATTAACTGATATTTTAAGGAAGAACTTCCGCAGTTAATAACTAAGATTTTCATGGTAATGTCTCCTTTAAGATAGATGTAGTCTGAATCTTCGCATGGCTGAACCGCTGCAATTATTTTACGATTTCACCGTATACTTCTCTGCCGCAGCCTGCTGCGTTGGATTCGTCTGTATCGATGTGCATGGCCAGAGCGAACTTCGGGCTTACACGCACTACTACATCGCCAAATACCAGGCTTCTGCCATCGGTATCAATCTTAACAGAAACAACTTCTTTGTCCTCTACTCCTAATGCTGCTGCATCTTCTGGAGTTGCGTGGATATGACGCTTTGCAACGATAACGCCCTCACTCAGTTCAACTTCTCCGCATGGGCCAACTAATTTGCATGGAGCGCTTCCTGCTACATCGCCAGACTCTCTGACAGGAGCAGATACACCGATGGAACGGGCGTCGGATAAGGAAATCTCTACCTGATCAGCAGGTCTTACAGGGCCTAAAATAGATACTCTCTCTAATGATTTCTTAGGGCCTACTACGGTAACTCTTTCCTCACATGCAAACTGACCAGGCTGGGATAAATCCTTCTTGTGGGTCAGTTCATGTCCCTTGCCGAACAGAGTCTCTAATGTTTCCTGAGTTACATGTACGTGACGTGCGGATGTTTCAACAATAAATTTCATGGTACTGTCTTCTCCTTATTTTGTGTAATTTTAATCAACAGCATACTTGTGTGATTCTACCTCCTATTTTAGGGGGTTTGTCATTATTTTTCAAGTACCAGTGTGATATACTTTGCATTTTTTACAAAACAACTGTTAAATTTTCTCAAATCGATCCACGTCTGTTACGAAAATCGTAGCGCCGCCGATCTCGACATTCATAGGCATGGTTCCGTAGTTTACCATAGAAGTGCCGGACATGTACGGAACATTTACCGTAATTTTCTGGCGTTTGCCGCATTCTTTTTTAATAATATCGATTACCTTATCTACCTGGCTGTCCTCTGTACCGATTAGCAGGGTTGTATTTCCCTTTTTCAAAAACCCTCCGGTAGTGGAAAGTCTGGTAATACTGAAATGATTTTTAGTCAGTTCATTCACTACGTCATCTTCATTATCGTTTCTTACAATTGCATATACTAATTTCATGTTCCGATTCCTCCTCACTCGAGATAATGGTTATAGTATATGCCATTTGGAGGAAAATCACAAGTAAAAATGCTGCCTTGAAATTCCGTCCCTCTTTGGATATAATAATATTTTTAAGATATGAAGCCAAACGGGAAAACCGGTTTCACCGGCTCAAGAAAGGATATCTCCATGAAAGTCACCGGAATTATCGCAGAATACAACCCATTTCACTCCGGCCATGCGTACCATATCAGAGAGGCCAAAAGACACACCGGCGCAGATTATAGTGTCATTGCCATGAGCGGCG
>URUX01000133.1 GCA_900551135.1 uncultured Clostridium sp. | reverse complement strand
TGCCGATGCGAAAGACATAGAATTAATATTCCATCACTTGGTTGGGTTCGTATGAAAGAAAAAGGATATACGAATACGAGGATCATGACCTCTATGCTTCCTTCCGGAAATGAATTGGTATTTATGACGAATCTCCCCTTTAAATTTTCTCAGAAACAACTGGAGGATTTATATTATCAAAGATGGGAAATAGAGAAGAAATATCATACACTTAAAAATAAGATGAAATTTGAAAGTGTAACAGGAAAATCGACCATTTATGTAGATCAGGATTTTCGTGCACAAGTGTTGGTATATAATATACTGCAGGATATACGCAAAGAAGCCGATGAGAAGGTGTCTGTAAAAGGATGTGAAAAAGGCAGCAAATATCCTATGCACACAAATGAAAATATTGCCATAGGACTGTTTAAAGAACAGATGATAAAACTAATCCTTGAAAAAAATGCTATCAGAAGAGGGCAATTGCTTTTTAAACTGCAGGAGGAAATGGAAGAATATATTTTACCTCAAAGAAATTTGCCTGGAAAAGAACGGAAAAAGAATCTTTCAAATAAATACAAAAACAATCAAAAAAATAGTTTTTAAAAAAGTCCATACAATTCTATTGGGGAAAGTATGGACTTTTTTAATATAAATATAATTCTTATATCTGAAAAAGTAACGAGTATAGGAATAGTTTCCTCTTAAGTTTATGATGTTGCGTTGGACGGGTGGTTATGATTTAGCCAAGTCCAAGTTTGGTATAGATATTCCAGCAGCAAAGACCCATGATAACAATAATCAGTCCGACAAACAATTTGTCTACGGTGCTGGAAGGAATTTTCTTGTTGATTTTCTTGCCCACGATTCCGCCGTAAACTCCGCAGAGCATCATTCCGATGAGCATTACCCACAGTCCTGGATCAACATCCTTGTAGAGGGCTTCCGGTACGCTGCCCTTGGCAAAAGTTACAATCAGGCTGGCGATTTGGGAAATCAGAATCATGTACAAGGAGTTCTGGGCTGCCGTTTTAGTAGGCATGGAAAGGAAGAAGTAAAGCACAGCCAGATTCATGGGACCTCCGCCGATTCCTACGAAGGAGGAAAGGGTTCCCAGAGCAAATCCTAAAAAGATCAGCATACCAGGATTGGTTACATGAAGAGACTTGCACTTTTTCTTATTTAAGGTATAAATCAAAGTTAAAAATACAGCAATCAGTAAAGCAATGGCCTGATAGCCACCTACCATTTCTCTGTTGGCAGAAGAGTTCTTGATGATGTCGTAAATGTATTTGCCAATAACGCCGCCGATAGCAGAGCCAATGGCCAGCCAGGTAGTCAGATTCCAGTCAATTAAGTTGTCGCTGCCGCCTTTTTTGGAGTTCATAGCAGAACTGATTACATTGTAGCTGGTCATAGAGATTACCGTACAGGTAGATAAAAACGTAATGGTATTAACAGGCAGTACCCCTACTGCATCCAGGGCGGGCTTCATAAACACGCCGCCGCCGACTCCGCAGATAGCGCCTACTACAGAGGCCAGAATACTAACTGCAAAAAAAATGATATAAGTCATGTTGTCCCCCTCTTTCTATAAACATACTGGCTTCTATTTGTCTTTATCTGTATAATAGGTAGGTTCCTCAAACTGTCCGGGAAAGATGTATTTCTCAGCCAGGATTGCTGCATCAGCAATACAGTCCAGACAGGAACGGAATGTTTCGGAATGAGGTTCTTTTAAATCATGACAGGTAACAGTATGATTCTGCTCATAAAATTCTTTTGTGATAGTGCCTGCCAGTTCATAGGATACTTTTTTTGATTTGTTGGTTTTGTCATCATCCATGTGTCCGGTGCTGGTTACAAAACCGGCCAGGTAAATGGCTCCGGATATGGCACCGCAGGTTCCAAGTCTTGCTCCCATACCGCTTCCAAAGGTTTCCATTCCCTTAAAACAGACCATTGGATCCAGTCCCAGCAGATCCGCATATGTAACCGCTACGGCCTGCGCACAATTGTAGCCGCTTTTGGCATAATAGCCCACTGCGATCTGCGCTCTTGATTTTAGCATAATATTGCCTCCTTTTGTATAAATAGATTGCCACCTTTCATATTATAATACTATGACAAAAAAATGTCAATCTAACGCAGGATAGTAAGCTCTTACAATGGAGACGGCCTGTTCCGTATATAAAGAATAAAGAGAAGAGGATCGCTCAATCCTCTAATTCGATGATTTTGCGATCCCCTCTCTAAGGGTGATAAAATGTATATCAGGGTTCTAAGCGAACCGTGATTTTGGATGGATATTGTCCGCCGTGATGGATGGTATTGTGCGCCACAACGGTATTCTGGCTGTTATAGCCGTCTTTGGTGTTGCTGTTGGGGAATACAAAGTTCTTTGCGCTGGACGTAATGGTTACGCGGATTTTGTGTCCCTTTTTAAAGCAGTTGGAAATCTTGGTGGTGCGGATTTTTAAGTTTACGACCTCGCCAGGGGTCAAAAAGTCAGCGTGATCAAATCCATTGCGGTAGCGGGCGCTTAAAATGCCGTCTGCCAGTTTGATGGAACGTCCATTCTCATCTACATCGGTCAGGCGCACCATGAAATCCGTGTCAGGGGCATCGGAGGAGATGTAGAGAGATGCCATAATGTCACCGGTAATGACGACATCTTTTTTAAGGGGAGCAGTGGAGTAGCACAGCATATCCTGACGCAGCTCCTCTTTGGTGTAGTCTTCCGGAACCTCAATCTCGTTTTCAGACATATCGATAATGTGAGTAGAAGGATTCAGGGGATCGTAGTCATAGCTGTCGCTGGTTTCCCGTTCTGGAAGCTGGAAGGAGAGCAGACCATCTCCGGAAGAGGTATTGGCCTGTCCATTGCTGTCCAGAAAGATATCCGTTTCTGTTGTTTCTGGAACCGGCCAGTTGGAAGCAGTTTTCCAGGTTTCCTGTCCTACCGTATAGTATTCTACAGGAGCAGTCCGGTCGATTCCGTTGTCTACCCCTTTCAGATAATGTTCAAACCATTTGAAATAAATGTAATCCAAATCAAAGCGGAGAGCCTGGCTTCCGAAAGAAACTCCGTGCATGTCGTATTTACTGTTTCCGCTGTGCTGCCACGGGCCGAGGATTACCTTTCTCATGCCTTCTGGAAAGTCATGGACGATTTCCAGGGCTTCTGTAGTTCCCATACCGTTATCGTCAAACCAGCCGGACTGGATCAGTGCAGGAATCTGTGCCCCTTTGGAACGTTCCTGCCAGTTGGAACAGCGCCAGAAATCATTGTAATCGCTGTCTTCCAGCCACTTGCTTAGAAATGGAACCGGGTAGCCCAGAGCTTTTTCTGGAAGATCTTTTAACGGACGAATATTTAATACCTCTTCCCAGTCGTCCCGTTCCATTAATTCCGGATGGAATTTCTTCTGGGAAACGGCAAATGCCCATGCCAGCATCCCGGAGGTAAAGGAACCGCCGCGGCGGGGAAGATCAATAAATGCGCTTCCGGCACAGACTACGCTGATTAATGCCTTTAGATGCGGATTTCCGCTGGCAGCAGCAGCCCACTGGACATAGCCCAAATAAGAACCGCCAACCATGCCGACGCTTCCGGAAGACCAGGTCTGGTCTGCAATCCAGTTTAAGGTATCATCGCCGTCTTCTACTTCGTGATAGTTAGGGAGCCATTCTCCCTCACTTAAATTCCGGCCGCGGACATCCTGAATGACAACGGCATAGCCTCTCTGTACATAGCGGTAGTAGACTCCACAGCCATCCTCTTTTCCATAAGGGGTGCGGACAAATACTGCGGGGACCGGTTCGGTTACGCCTTCTGGCAGGTAGACGTCTGTGGATAAATGGACACCGTCTCTCATGGCAACATCAAAGGTTCCCTCGTGGCGGACGCCATAGATGGTTTCATCGGGCCAGGCGGCCTTCCACATGCTTAAAACGGTCTTGTCTTCGTGTCCTTCCCGGACTAAGAGGGAAATCATTTCTCTGGCAGAACAGCAGACTGCAATCAGACTGCCGTTTTCCATCAGTTTGTTGTTAGGAAATTTGATGTCTCTCTGAAGATACCAGGAACCGTCTTCACTGGTGTAGCGTTCATCGCCTTCCGGAAGAACTGCGCAGATTTCGCCAGAGCCCAAAAGGGTATGTTCATAAGCAGAAAACTGTCTGGAAAGTTTCAGCAGATCAATTTTTGTGAAACTTTTATAAAATGCATTATCAGATTCAGACAGCGGTTCCCATGGAAGAAGGGTTCCGGATGCAATATCCAGCCTGCTGATAGAAGCAGGTTTGGAATCAAAATTCAGTTTTCCATAAAGAATACCGGATACATATAAGTGATAAAGCTTCATGTTTTCCTCCAGATATGAATCGTATTAGAAGAGCTTTTTCATCAGACAGAAACCTGCTGAAGATGCAAAAGCCCAGTTACCTGCAGTTTAAATGTTCAAATACAGCTTTAAGCTCCGATAAGAGCGCGGATTGCATAAGCTACGGAAATACCTAAGTAGTTACCCATAGCGCCGGCCATAACGCCCATTAACAGACCGGTTGTAATCAGGGTTTTCCACTGTGCGCTGGATGCGATCAGGGCAGCGGTAGGGCCGTCAGAAATACATGCTACAGCAGACAGCAGAACGTACTCGAATTTTACCTTCAGCAGTCTGGTAACCAGCAGATGAAGAGCGATGCAGCAGATGATTACGCAGAAGCAGAACAGGGTAATGTAGAATGTAGAACCAAAGAACTGCTTTAAATCTACTGCAAAACCAATGGTGGTTAAGAATAAAAGGGCTACAAAAAGTCCAAGGTCAAAGTTGCCGCGCAGTTTCCGTACAGCCGGAATCTGTGCAATGATAATGGAAAAGGTCGTGATCAGAAGGATTCTTCCAGCGCTGCGGAAATCCGGTCCGAATACCTTTCCTGCAACTGCAGTAGCAGCCCAGACAGTACCGAAACCAATTGCCAGCAGCCATGCGATTTCCTGAATAGACCATTCTTTGGAAGCCATCAGTTCTTCGTGGCCGCCGTCGCCTTTTAATTCAGCTTCGGTCATCTCATATGGCCATAATTTTTTCAGCTTTTTAGAGTTCTTATAAATAGCCGGAGCAGCGAACATGACAATCAGGGTTGGAATACCAACGACGTAATCGGCTGCGTTGGCAGAAGCGATGGTATTCTTAGATGCATCCAGACCAACTGCAATAGCAGTTAAGTTGGAACTTCCGCCCGTGTAAGTACCGACGAACATACCGGCAACCTTCCAGCCTTCGTCAATCTTGGAAGCAAAGAAAATACCAAATACCAGAGCCATCAGGCAAACGCTGAGAGCTGCGGATACTAAAGCGATAACGGAGTTTCTGTTTAACAGTTTTTTCATCTGCTTCAAATCCAGGCTCAGCAGACAAATGGAAACAGAAAGCGGAACACAGTAGCCGCTGATAGCGTCGTAAGTAGGGCTGGAAACAGGAACAACCCGTAAGTTTGAGAGTATAATACCAGTAACGATAACAGTCAGAGCCGGGCCAAGCATCTTAAACACTTTAAACCGCTGAAGCCAGAAACCAACGGCTACCATGAGGAACATAATTAAAAGCAGAGCGCTTTCTGAAGAAAATAACGTACCTTCCATAAATTTATACCTTTTGGCTGGCCGGTAACAGAAAAACTGCCGGCCAGTCCATTCCTTTCTGAATGTTTCTGTGTAAAGCAGGCTGGATTAGAAATCAATATCAAGACCAAGACCAGGTTTCTGGGAGAGGGTGTACACACCGCCTTCTACCGTAAAGCCGCCAGGCATTCCCATTTCCGGATCAACAGCATACATGAAACTGTCGCAGTCTGCCTCGGTAATGTTGCTCTTTGCTGCTACAAGGCTGACGCCTGCGCCGATAGCAACCTTGGTCTCCAGCATACAGCCTACCATACAATTTACATGGTTTGCTTCTGCAATGGCATTGATTTTTTCTGCCGGATACAGGCCGCCGCACTTCATCAGCTTGATGTTTAAAATATCAGCAGCTTCCAGCTTGCAGGCTCTTGCCGCATCAATTGGGGAGTGGATGGATTCATCCAGCATAATCTTTAAATTAACTTTGGAACGGACAAATTTTGCACCGTCCATATCCCACCATGGGAGACACTGTTCAACGGCTTCTACACCGACTTTTTCAAATTCTTTTAAAGTAGCTACGGCATCGTTAACCGTATAGCCCTGGTTTGCATCTACACGAAGGCGGATGTCGTTTCCAACTGCTTCCCGAATCAGGGTAAGGGCGCGGATGTCGTCAGAAGGATTGATACCGGCTTTTACTTTTAAAATTCTAAAGCCATCCCGCTCTACACGCTCTTTGGCTTCCTGAGCCATCAGTTCAGGGGTATCAATGCCGATGGTCATATCGGTTACGATCTGATCGCGGTAGCCGCCTAATACTTTATAAAGAGGCTGGTTCATAACTTTGCCTTTTAAATCATAAAGAGCGATATCGATGGCTGCCTTGGCTGAAGTGTTGCCGGAAATCAGGCGATCCATCATCAGGTGAATCCCTTCGATGTTCATTGGGTCCATGCCGATCAGACCCTTCTTAAACAGTTTCAGTACTTCCAGAACCGTTGCGCTGTTTTCGCCGGTTACAGGTTCAAAAGGAGCTGCTTCTCCAATTCCATAAAGTCCCTCATCGGTCATAACCTTTACCAGAACATTAACAGAGTGATCCTGAACGGCAAATGCAATACGGAATGGTTTTTTCATTGGAATCTGAATGACTTCAATTTTA
>URUX01000132.1 GCA_900551135.1 uncultured Clostridium sp. | reverse complement strand
GCTTGAATTTATAACAGAACTATGGTATATTGATTACATCAAATTGGAAACGTTACCGATAACGTTGCCGGAACAAACTGCAAGATACAGATCACAAGCATAACCTGCAAAAAAGCGGCTGGTTCCGAAAACGTCAGGGTAAAGAAAAGTTCAAAGAAGGGACGGGTTTATTATGAAATTAAAGAAATTAGCAGCAGTATCATTATCAGCAGCTATGGTAGTTGGAGCAATGACCGCATGTGGAAGTTCTGAGCAGAATGCACCTGCAGAGACGACAGCAGGCACAACTGCAGCAACGGAGACCGAGACAAAGGCTGAGGAAGAGACTGCAAAGGCAGCTGAGCCAGTAGGAGACGGAGCAGTTTACTATCTGAATTTTAAACCAGAACAGGCTGACCAGTGGGGAGATTTAGCCGCTGCTTATACAGATGAAACTGGCGTACCAGTTACCGTTGTAACTGCAGCTTCCGGTACATATGAACAGACATTAAAGTCTGAGATGGCTAAGAGTAATGCGCCTACTTTGTTCCAGGTGAACGGTCCTGTAGGTCTGGCATCTTGGAAGGATTACTGCTATGACTTAAAAGACAGCGCAGTTTATAAAGATTTATCTAGTGACGAATTTGCACTGATTGATGAATCCGGCGCAGTAAAGGGCGTTGCTTATGTAATTGAGACTTATGGCCTGATTTATAATAAGAAGATTTTAAATGATTACATTGCCATGGACGGCGCAGTGATTTCGTCTATTGACGAGATTAATAATTTTGAAACCTTAAAGGCAGTTGCAGAGGATCTGCAGGCAAAGAAAGACGACTTAGGTATTCTGGGTGCATTTACTTCTGCCGGATTTGATGCATCTTCTGACTGGAGATTTAAGACCCATCTGGCAAACCTTCCATTATACTATGAGTACAAAGCAGATGGAATTACTTCTACAGATGCAGTAAAGGGAACTTACTTGGATAACTACAAGCAGATTTTTGATTTGTATATCAACAATTCTACCTGTGAGCCAACTCTGCTTTCCGGAAAGACCGGCGAAGACGCTTCTTCTGAATTTGCATTAGGTGAAGCCGTATTCTATCAGAACGGAACCTGGGCTTACAATGATATTAAAGAAAACGAAGTTGCAGACGAGGATCTGGGAATGCTTCCGATCTATATTGGTGTAGAGGGAGAAGAAAAACAGGGACTTTGTACTGGTTCTGAAAACTACTGGTGCGTTAACAGCAAAGCTTCTGAGGCAGACATTCAGGCAACCCTGGACTTCTTACAGTGGGTAGTAGAAAGTGAAACTGGACGGAAGGGCCTGGCAGACATGGGATTCGTAACTCCATTTACCACCTTTACAGAAGAATATTTACCAGCTAATCCACTGGTGGCAGCAGCAGCCGAGGATGTAAAGAAAGGCAATACTGTTGTAACCTGGAATTTTACTACCATGCCGTCAGAAGAGTGGAAGAATCAGTTAGGCAGTGCCCTTTTGGAATATGCGCAGGGAACAGGCGACTGGGCTGCAGTAGAAACCGCTTTTGTTGAGGGATGGGCAGCAGAATATCAGGCGGCAAATAATTAAAACCGTAATTGAGACGGGGTGGGTGGATTTCACCCATCCCATCTTTTTTTCACAGAAATAGGAGAGAAACCATATGGAAAAAGCAATCAAACGATATTTTCCGATTTTTGTACTTCCTACGCTGGCGGCCTTTACCATGGGATTTATTGCGCCGTTTCTGGTAGGAGTGTATTTGTCCTTCTGCAAGTTTACGACCATCAATGATGCAGTGTTTATTGGATTTTCCAATTATACCAAGATTTTTTCAGACGGAACCTTTGTCCATTCCCTTTGGTATACGGCACTATTTACCATTGTCAGCGTAGTGCTGATTAACTTTTTTGCATTTGCAGCAGCGATGCTTTTAACCAGAAAGATTCGGGGAACCAATCTGTTCCGTACCGTATTTTTCATGCCTAATTTAATCGGCGGCAT
Organism: uncultured Clostridium sp.; assembly: GCA_900551135.1. GTDB lineage: Bacteria > Bacillota > Clostridia > Lachnospirales > Lachnospiraceae > UMGS1370. The sequence continues at coordinate 4,860 of URUX01000132.1, read as the reverse complement.
TATTTTAGGCTACATCTGGAACCTTTTGCTCAACGGAATCCTGCAGTTTTTTGATAAAACCCTGACCTTTTCTTCGGTATATGGTTTTTGGGGACTGGTTATCTTAATGTGCTGGCAGCAGATTGGATATATGATGATTATCTATATTGCAGGAATCCAGAATATTCCAGGAGAACTAATAGAAGCAGCCAAAATTGACGGAGCAGATAAGTGGGCGCTTTTGAAAAATGTTACCATTCCGATGGTAATGCCATCTATTACAGTCTGCACCTTTTTGACTTTAACCAATGGTTTTAAGCTGTTTGACCAGAACCTGGCTCTTACCAACGGCGAACCGTCCAACATGTCAGAAATGCTGGCCCTGAATATTTTTAATACGTTTTATGGACGCACTGGATGGGAAGGCGTTGGACAGGCAAAAGCAGTGGTATTTTTCCTGCTGGTAGCAGTCATTGCCGTAGCTCAGAACAGACTGACGAGACAGAAGGAGGTGCAGCAGTAATATGGCAACAAAGAAACGAAGAATGGATCGGATTTTGACTGTGATTTTTTCTGTGATTTCTGTCATTTATCTGGTTCCCATAGCTTTAGTGGTACTGAATTCATTTAAGAAAAAAGCATATATCAGCCGTTATCCCTTTAAAATTCCTACTGGAAAGATGTTTGTAGGACTGGATAATTACATTAACGGTATTAAGAAAACCGGATTTTTTGAAGCCTTTGGATGGACATTATTTATTACGGTTGCATCTGTGGCTGTGATTATTTTGTGTACCTCTATGTGTGCATGGTATATCAGCCGTGTGAAAAATGCAGTAACCTCTACCATCTATTATCTGTGTTTGTTTTCCATGATTGTGCCGTTCCAGATGGTAATGTTTCCGCTGTCTAAAATTGCAGATATGCTGGGGCTGACTACTCCCTGGGGGCTGGTAATCGTCTATCTGGGATTTGGCGCAGGGCTTTCGGTCTTTATGTTTACAGGATTTGTCAAGTCGATTCCATTGGAGATAGAAGAAGCGGCTATGATGGATGGCTGTACTCCGGTTCATACCTTTTTTAGAGTGGTGCTGCCGATTATGAAGCCGACCTGTGTGACAGTCGCTATTTTACAGGCAATGTGGATCTGGAATGACTATTTGCTGCCTTATCTGATTCTGGATATGACAAAATATAAGACCATCTCCATTGCGGTTCAGTATTTAAGAGGCGGTTACGGTTCTATCGACATGGGCGCTATGATGGGCGTTTTAGTATTGGCAATTATTCCGATTGTAGCATTTTATCTGTCATGCCAGAAATATATTATTGAAGGCGTGGTAGCAGGCGCGGTAAAAGGTTAGAATAACAGGTTAAAAGTAAGGGATAAAAGGAGAAAGATTATGATGCGCAGGGCAGGAATACTGCTTCCGGTCTCCAGCCTTCCGTCCCCATACGGAATCGGAGCATTTTCCAGGGAAGCGTATGAATTTGTGGATTTATTAAAAGCTGCAGGACAGAGTTACTGGCAGATTCTTCCGATGGGACCTACTGGATATGGGGATTCTCCTTATCAGTCTTTTTCTGCATTTGCAGGAAATCCCTATTTCATTGATTTGGAGAGATTAATAGAAGAAGGTCTTCTGACCAGAGAAGAGTGTGAAGAGGCTGATTTTGGAGATGACAGCAGTTATATTAACTATGGAAAGCTGTATCACAGCCGGCCGGCAGTGCTTCATAAGGCGTTTGTACGGTGGAAAACGGCTTTTTGCGGCCCTGGAACGATAAAAGAATTTTTAGAGTCAGGGCTGGAAGAGGAAACCAGAGATTACTGTCTGTATATGGCCATTAAGCACCATTTTGGAGAAGCCTGCTGGGCTTCGTGGGATCAGGAGATTAAGCTTAGAAAACCGGAGGCTATGAAGTTTTATCAGCAGCTTCTGGAAGAAGAAATTTTATTTTATGAATTTTTGCAGATGATTTTCTTGAAGCAGTGGAAGGCATTAAAGGAGTATGCTCACAGTCAGGGAATCCAGATTATTGGGGATATTCCTATTTATGTGGCCTTTGACAGCGCAGATGCCTGGGCCCATCCGGAGCTGTTTCAGTTCGATGAAACTGGTATGCCTGCGGCAGTAGCCGGATGTCCGCCGGATGGATTTTCTGCTGACGGCCAGTTGTGGGGAAATCCGCTGTACCGCTGGGATTACCATAAAAAAACCGGATATGCCTGGTGGATGCGCCGTATGGCCTATTGCTTCCAGATGTATGACGTGGTGCGGGTGGATCATTTCCGAGGCTTTGATGAATACTATTCCATTCCGGCAGGAGAAACAACGGCGGTTCACGGCCACTGGGAAAAAGGCCCAGGGCTGTCAATTTTTAAAAAAATGCAGGAAACCTTTGGAACCGTAAATATTATTGCAGAAGATTTGGGATTTGTGACAGACAGCGTGGAGAAGCTGGTGAAGGATACGGGCTTTCCTGGCATGAAGGTACTGCAGTTTGCTTTTGATTCCAGAGAAGAGAGCAATTATCTGCCCCATTGTTATCCTCATAACTGCGTGGTTTATACGGGAACCCATGACAATGATACCATCTGCGGATGGTATGAAACTCTGATAGCGGAAGATAAGCAGATGGCAGTCAATTATATGAACAGTCAGAGGACGCCCAAATCAGAGATTCACTGGGATTTTATTCGCCTGGCTTTGGCAAGTGTGGCAGATTTGGCGGTGATTCCCCTTCAGGACTATCTGGGGCTGGACAGCAGAGCCAGGCTGAATACTCCTTCTACGCTGGGCAGAAACTGGGCATGGAGAATGGAAAAAGGCGCATTTACTCAGGAGATTGTGGATAAGTGCCGGTTTATGGCTCAGATATACGGAAGAAATCCGGTTGACAAGGGCGTTTTAAGCAGGTAGTATTACATCAGCGTACAGGGACGGCAATCTGTGTACAGCCAGAATAGAAAAGGGGACGTGGAATGGATACGCTTAATATCAAAGATATTGCGAAAATATGCGGCGTTGGCGTCAGTACAGTGTCTAGGGCAATTAACAATCATCCGGACATCAATGAGGAGACGAAAAATCGGATTTTGGAGGTGATTCGGGAAAATCATTATATTCCCAATAACAGCGCCAGAAATCTGAAGCGTTCGGTTTCCAAAACCATTGCAGTATTAATCAAGGGAATAGACAACCCATTTTTTTACAGCATGCTCCGGATTTTTGAAGAAGAAATCCAGAAGAAACGGTATTCCTTTCTGCTTCACAGAGTTGAGGAAGCAGAAGATGAAGTAGATGTAGCTATTGAATTAATCAAAGAAAAGCGGCTGAAAGGAATTATTTTCCTTGGAGGCCATTTCTGCCAGAACAAAGAAAAGCTGGAAAAGCTGGATATTCCCTTTGTCTTAAGTACCGTTGCCAATACAGATACCATGCAGAATTCCTTTTTATCCTGTGTCTCAGTAGATGACTTTCAGGAAAGCTACAAAATGGTGGATCATTTATGCAGCCTAGGTCATCGGCGGATTGGCATTTTAGCGGCGACGCCTCAGGACGAGAGCATTGGACGGCTGAGACTGGAGGGGTACTGCCGTGCACTTATGGATCATGGAATCCAGTACGATCCGGACTGGTGTTTTTACAGTCCGGAACATGTCAACTGGTATACCATGGCCAACGGATACAGCCTGATGAAAAAACTGATGGCTTCCGGCCGGAATTTGACGGCAGTGTTTGCTATTTCGGACAGCATTGCCATTGGGGCCTGCAAAGCGGTATTTGATGCTGGAAAATCTGTGCCGGAGGATTACTCCATTGCCGGATTTGACGGGCTGGATATGGCCCACTATTACAATCCGGCGATTACTACCATTCATCAGCCTGTAGAAGAAATGGCCTATGAAACCATCCGTATTCTGTTTGAACAGCTAAAGAGCAGGAATCCGGAACAGCGGACCAATCAGCAGAAGATTTTCCAGGCAAGACTGGTGGAAGGCCAGTCCACAAAAAGAATAGACAGAACCTAGAAGTCCGCAGATGCGGATGGAATGGGACAGAAAGAATGAGTCTGAATAAAACGGATTCATTCTTTTTTATTTACCTGAAAATAACAGTTCAGCCATGCGGGGATTCAGACAGAAAAAAAGCGGTTGACAAATTGGAAAATTACATGTATAACTGTATTAAGACACTAATACAATAATACAATAGTTCAGGGATAAAGGACTGTGACCAGACATGAGACAAGGAGGAATTATGGAGTGGAATATTGCAGATGACCGGCCGATTTGGATTCAGCTGTCTGAACAGCTGACTGCCCAGATTGCATCCGGTATGTATCAGCCAGGACAGAGGCTCCCTTCTGTCAGGGAATTTGCCGCTGATGCGGGAGTCAATCCCAACACCATGCAGAGGGCTCTTTCGGATTTGGAGAGCAAGGGACTGATTATAACCAACCGGACGGCAGGAAGGAGTGTAACGATGGATATGGAGACTATCAAACAGTTGAAAAATGACAGGGCGATGGATAAGGTACGCCAGTTCCTTGCCCAGATGAAGGAACTGGGTTATACCAGAGAAGAAATAGGGGCTGTTCTTACACAGGCGTTAAAGGAGGAAGTATAGCAGATGAGTCAGGAATTATTGATATGCAGCGGTCTGACGAAACGGTTTGGCCGCAAAGAGGCATTAAAAGATGTATCGATCCGACTGGAAAGCGGAAAGATTATCGGTCTGTTAGGACCGAATGGATCTGGAAAAACGACATTAATAAAACTATTACTTGGATTCTATTCGCCTCAAAAAGGAGAAATTAAAGTTGGGGGTACTCCTTTGGATTCTATAAATCCACATACATGGAGAGATAAAATAG
>URUX01000131.1 GCA_900551135.1 uncultured Clostridium sp. | reverse complement strand
TTTAATCAAAGCACACAGTTCTCTGTCATCATCTATAATCAAAATTTTATTCATGGCGCAGTTCCTTCCCTTATTTTATCCGGTCATCAACTGGCTTTTCTGCCGTTTTGGGGATCAGCCAAATACCAGCCATTTTCACAGCGCCGTGGATACGCCCCCTCAGCACAATAATACTTTACCCTGCGAGGTGTCACGTCCCATTTCTCGGCAGCATCTTTTAGTGTCATATAGTCCATTTTGCACCTCCAGCGAGTATATTATAATTCTGCAATTTGAATAATACAAGGCAGAAAAACGGAAACTGTACGGAAAAACACTTTTCTTGAGCAGTATGGAACAGATGCCCCGGAACTCTGTAAAATCTATGAAAATAGCCATGAACGTTCCCTAATCCCGTTTTAAACCCTTATCTGCTCTGGGAAAGCAGCTTTACAAGCCGCTCAGCCGCTTCTTCTGTATCTTCAGGTGATCCAAAAGTGGAAAATCGGAAATATCCCTCTCCACAGGTGCCAAACCCTTCTCCCGGTGTGCCTACTACCTGGATTTCCTGAAGCAGGTAATCAAAAAACTCCCAGCTTCCCATCCCATCGGGGCACTTCATCCAGATATAAGGGGCATTTTTTCCCCCGCAATACCAGATTCCCAGCTTATTCAGAGCCTCCATCAGTACCTTTGCATTCTGTTTATATACCTGTATTCTTTCGTGAATCTGCCGTTGTCCTTCTTCTGTAAAAACAGCGGCCCCGCCTTTCTGGATAATATAAGATACTCCGTTGGTTTTTGTAGTGCGGTTGCGCACCCACATACCATTTAAATTCATTCCCCTGCGTTCCAGCACTTTGGGAATTACCGTATAACCCAGTCTGGTTCCGGTAAAGCCGGCTGTCTTGGACAGGGAGCAGATTTCAATGGCGCAGGTTTCTGCTCCCTCTATTTCAAAAATACTGTGAGGAATTTCTTCCTCTTCAATAAACGCCTCATATGCGGCATCAAATAAAATAATCCCTTCTGATCTGTTGGCATAATCCACCCATACCTTTAATTGTTCACGGTTAAAAACTGCCCCTGTAGGATTATTCGGCGAGCAGATATAAATAATATCAGCCATGGTATTTTCATCAGGCAGCGGCACAAACCCATCCTTCTCTCCTGACGGCAGATGGATAATTTTATTTCCTGCTATGATATTGGCATCCACATAAGCCGGATAAGCCGGTTCCATAATCAGGACCGTCTTATCCTTTCCAAACAGATCCAGAATGTCTCCCAGTTCATCGCTTGCTCCGCTGGAAATAAATACTTCCTCTGGTGAAAGGGATACCTTCCTGTTTTTGTAATATTCCGCTATGGCAGTCCTCAGATCCGGATCTCCGCATTCCGGCATATACCCATGAAACGTCTTTTTTTCTCCCTGATCCTCTACCGCTTTGTGAAGCGCTTTGATCACTTCGTCACATAGAGGCAGAGAGACATCGCCAATGCCCATACGGTACAGATGAGTGTCTGGATACTGCTTCAGATAGGCGTTTGTTCTCTGCCCGATATGATAAAACAGATAGGATTCTTTTAAATTATTGTAATTTGTATTTGGTATCATCTCGTTCTTCCTCCGTTATTTCAGAAATACCAATGGTAATTTCCTCTAATACATCCAGCAATACCCGGACAGTATCAAGAGATGTAAACATGGTAACGTGATTCTGCGCTGCGGCGCTTCGGATGGCAGTTCCGTCTTCATAGTGGACGCCGGAGAGAATCGCACGGGTGTTAATCACATAGCTGACATATCCGGCACCTATGGCATCCAGGATTTCCCTGCTGCCTTCCGATGGCTTTCCCAGGACTTTTGTACGGATTCCATGATTTTTCAGGGTTTCTGCCGTTAAGGAAGTGGCTTCAATATTAAATCCCATATCATAGAAACGCCGGATCAGCGGAATGGCTTCTTCTTTGTCCTCATCTGCCAGAGTCACAATCACCGTTCCATAATTCTGCACACGGATACCTGATGCAATCATGGCCTTATACATTGCCCGGTGAAGCTTCTTATCATATCCGATGGCTTCTCCTGTAGACTTCATCTCAGGGGAAAGGTACGCATCCATCCCCTGCAGCTTTGAAAAAGAAAATGCAGGCGCTTTTACATACCACCTTGTCCGTTCTTTCGGATAGATGACGTCTATTCCCTGTTCTCTCAGAGTCTTTCCAAGAATCACCTTTGTTGCAATATCTGCAATTGGATAGCCTGTTGCTTTTGATAAAAAGGGAACGGTTCTGGAAGAACGCGGATTTACTTCGATAATATAGACCTGCTCCTTTTTATCTACAATAAACTGGATATTGTAAAGCCCTACAATACCGATTCCAAGCCCCAGTTTTTTTGCATACTCTAAAATGGTTTCCTTTACCTTTTCCGAAATGCTGAATGTAGGGTACACGCTGATGGAATCGCCGGAATGGATACCGGTTCGTTCTACCAGTTCCATAATCCCAGGTACAAATACATCCTTTCCATCGCATACAGCATCAATTTCTACTTCCTTGCCGCAGATGTATTTGTCTACCAGCACCGGCTTATCCTCGTCAATTTCTACCGCTGTTTTCAGGTAATGGCGCAGATGCTCTTCCTTTGCCACAATCTGCATGGCTCTCCCTCCAAGTACAAAACTTGGACGAACCAGCACCGGATATCCAATCTCTTCTGCCGCCCTGACTCCATCTTCTATATTGGTGACAGCCTGTCCCTTCGGCTGGGGAATTTTAAGTTCTAATAACAGCTTTTCAAAGGCATCCCTGTTTTCCGCCTTCTCGATGGCTGCACAATCGGTACCGATCAGTTTTACCCCTCTTTCTTCCAAGGTTTTTGCCAGATTGATGGCTGTCTGACCCCCTAAGGAGGCAATGACACCCTCCGGCTTTTCCATTTCAATCACATTCATCACATCTTCCACACACAGAGGCTCAAAATACAGCTTATCGGATGTGGTATAATCGGTGGACACGGTTTCCGGATTATTATTGATAATGATCGCCTCATATCCGGCCTCCTTGATCGTCTTAACCGCATGGACGGTAGAATAGTCAAACTCTACTCCCTGGCCAATGCGGATCGGACCGGAGCCCAGCACCAGGATCTTTTTCCTGCTTCCTACGACAGATTCATTTTCCTCCTCATAGGTGGAATAAAAATAGGGGACATAGCTTTCAAATTCCGAGGCGCAGGTATCGATCATTTTATATACTGGAAATATACCGTATTTTTTTCTCATTTTATAGACATCTTCTTCCGTCAGGTTCCACAGTCCTGCAACTGTCCTGTCGGAAAATCCGTTCCTTTTCGCCTGATACAAAAGTTCTCTGTCTCCAATACCAGTCTTCAGTTCCTGCTCTATCTCTGTAATATGCTTCATTTTATTCAGAAAAAACGGATCAATCCCAGTCTGCTTATGGATAGCGGAAACTGGTTCTCCCAGCCGCAGCAGACGGGCAATGGCAAAGATTCTGTCATCTGTACCGATCCGGATGTAGTCCATTAAAGCTATTCTGTCCTGTTTTTCAAATTTTTCCATATACAGGTGGCTGACACCGGTTTCCAGAGAACGGATGGCTTTCAGCAGGCTTTCCTCAAAGGTTCTTCCCACGCTCATGACTTCGCCGGTTGCCTTCATCTGTGTTCCCAGCTTCTGATTGGCATCTGTAAATTTATCAAAGGGGAAACGGGGGATTTTCGTTACCACGTAATCCAGAGCTGGTTCAAAGGATGCAGGGGTATTGACCAGCATAATCTCATCCAGAGTCATTCCTGCACTGATCTTTGCCGATACTCTTGCAATGGGATAACCGCTTGCTTTTGACGCCAGCGCTGAAGAACGGGACACCCTGGGATTTACCTCAATCAGATAATACTGAAACGAATTGGGATCCAGTGCAAACTGTACATTACAGCCGCCTTCGATCTTCAGTGCCCGGATGATTTTCAAAGCGCTGTCCCGCAGCATCTGGTATTCTTTATTGGTCAGGGTCTGGGAAGGGCAGACTACGATGGAATCTCCTGTGTGGATTCCTACCGGATCCAGATTTTCCATATTGCAGACCGTAATGGCTGTGTCATTGGCATCACGGATTACTTCGTATTCGATTTCCTTAAAACCCTTTACACTTTTCTCAATCAGCACCTGATGCACCGGAGACAGGGCGAGGGCATTTTTAATCAGTTCCAGGAACTCCGGTTCATCATCTGCAAAACCTCCTCCGGTTCCGCCAAGGGTAAAAGCCGGACGGAGCACCACCGGATAACCAATCTCTCTGGCAGCCGTTACCGCCTCCTCCACCGTATTGGCAACAGCAGAGGGAAGCACCGGCTCTCCTAAGCGTTCGCACAGTTCTTTAAACTGTTCTCTGTCTTCTGCCTTCTCAATACTTTCACTGCTGGTTCCCAGAAGTTCTACACGGCATTCTTTTAATATCCCCTTTTTTTCTAACTGCATGGCCAGATTCAGGCCTGTCTGGCCTCCGATTCCCGGGACAATGGCGTCCGGACGCTCATGGCGGACAATCTTTGCCACATATTCCAGGGTCAGCGGCTCCATATACACCTTATCTGCAATAGACGTATCGGTCATAATCGTCGCCGGATTGGAATTACACAGTACTACCTCATATCCTTCCTCTTTTAGCGCCAGACACGCCTGGGTTCCTGCATAGTCAAATTCGGCTGCCTGGCCAATTACAATCGGACCGGAACCAATGACAAGGATTTTCTTCAAATCAGTTCGTTTTGCCATTCTTCGCTTCCTCCATGATCTCTATGAATTGTTCAAACAAATAACCGCTGTCCTGTGGGCCTGGTGCGCTTTCCGGATGATACTGTACGCTGAATACCCGGTCTTCCTTACAAGCAACTCCTTCGATGGTCTGATCCAGCAGATTCAGGTGCGTTACCTGTAAATTAGTATCTGCAAGGCTTTCCCTGTCTACTGCATAAGAATGGTTCTGGGAGGTAATTTCGATTTTTCCTGTTATCAGATTTCTTACCGGATGGTTTCCTCCCCTGTGACCGAATTTCAGCTTATAGGTCTTTGCTCCATATGCCAGTGCTATAATCTGGTGTCCCAGGCAGATTCCAAAAACAGGATATTTTCCCCGCAGTTCTTTTACCAGTTCGATAACTGGCTGGACATCTGCCGGATCGCCCGGGCCATTGGACAAAAAAATCCCATCCGGTTTTATTTTTTCTATTTCTTCCGCAGAAGTATTCCATGGAAATACCGTCACACTACAGTTTCTGTTATTAAAACTTCTTACAATATTCTGCTTCATTCCGCAGTCAACGGCAGCTACATGATAGTTTCCGTCAGGAACCTGGTACTGCTGAATCTTTTTTCTGCTTACCAGTTCCACTGCATTCTTTGGTATTTCACAGGATGCCAGTTTCAAAAGTCCGTCCTGTAAAGAAGTATCTGCATCTGTAATCAGAGCCTTTCTGCTTCCCAGATCGCGGATTGAGCGTACCAGCTTTCTGGTATCAATTCCATAAATTCCCGGAATCCGGTACTTCTCCATAATTTCAGATAACGTATATTCACTGCGGAAGTTAGACGGCTGGTCATTATAATCCCTTACTGCCAGCCCTCCAATTGTCGGCGTTTCTGTCTCAAAGTCCTCTTCTGCAATCCCATAATTGCCAATCAGTGGATAGGCCATTACAACGGTCTGGTACGTATACGATGGATCCGAAATAATTTCCTGGTATCCTACCGGAGAGGTATTAAATACAATCTCTGTAACTCGCTCATCTGCAGAGCCAAAACCATATCCATAATACTCACTTCCATCTTCCAAAATCAGCTTTCTGTCAAATTTTTTCATCATCTAGCTCCTCTTTCCCTGAGCTCGTTCAGACAGCTTCTGTTCAAACCGGTCTTTCCGGAGATCAGTCGGTATTTTAGTAGGATATTCTCCATGAAAACAGGCGGCGCAATAGTCCCTGCAATGGATGAGCCTGTCCAGCTTTCCCACCTCCAGGTAGCCCAGGGAATCTGCTCCGATCAATTCTGCAATCTCTTCTGTGCTGTGGCGGCAGGCAATCAGGTTTTCTTCGGAATCAATATCAGTTCCATAATAGCAGGGGTGCAAAAAAGGCGGGGCTGAAATTCTCATATGAATTTCTCTCGCTCCTGCATCCCGCAAAAGTTTTACAATACGCCTGCTGGTCGTACCCCTGACAATGGAATCGTCAATCAATACTACCCTTTTTCCCTCAATCACACTTTTTACAGGAGAAAGCTTGATTCTGACCTGATCCAGGCGCTCATTCTGTCCCGGAGAGATAAAGGTTCTTCCAATATATTTATTTTTAATCAGTCCAATGCCATAGGGAATTCCTGATTTCTTCGAAAATCCCAGAGCCGCATCCAGCCCACTGTCCGGAACTCCGATTACAATATCTGCTTCCACCGGATACTTCTCTGCCAGCAGTTCCCCTGCTTTTATCCGTGATTCATGAACCGATACGCCATCGATTACGGAATCTGGTCTGGCAAAATAAATATATTCAAACACACATCTGGCATGCTCTTCCCTGGAAATACACATGCTGGTATCCGATATAATCCCCTTTTCCGGGGTAATCGTCACGATTTCGCCGGGCAGGACATCCCTCACAAAAGTGGCTCCCAGGGTATCAAGGGCACAGCTTTCCGAGGTCAGTATATAGGCATTATCTCTTTTCCCGATACACAGCGGGCGGAATCCGTAAGGATCTCTGGCTCCTATGAGCTTACGGGGAGACATGATGACCAGGGAATAGGCTCCTTTGATCTTCCCCATAGCGCGCCCCACCGCTTCTTCTGCGGATTTGGAATTCAGCCGCTCTCTTGCAATGTAATAGGCTATGACC
>URUX01000130.1 GCA_900551135.1 uncultured Clostridium sp. | reverse complement strand
AATAAAGAAAAAATAAGGTTCATTCAATGCTAAGCATCAAAATGTATTAAATTTATTTAATAAAGATGGAGAAGAAAATGAAAAGAAAAGTAGCAGGAGTATTGGCAGCAGCTATGGCAGCTGGCGCAATTACCGGATGCAGCGGAGGAGGTTCTACCGGAAAGAAACCGGCAGACGCTACCACAGCAGCTCCGGCAGCAGGGGAAACCTCTGCTGAGACAGAAGCGCAGGAAGCAGATCCATCCAAGTATGAGGTAACGGAGCCAATCACCATTAAATGGTGGCACGCGCTGGAGGATCAGTATTCCGGAATTGTAGAAGAAGTCGTAAACGGCTTTAACAGTTCTCAGGATTTGATTACCGTAGAAGCTGAATATATCGGAAGCTATTCTGAGTTAAATGAAGCATTAGTAGCTGCTCATGCAGCAGGCACAGGCCTTCCGGCAATTACGGTTTCCAATACTCCTTATGTAGCAGAGTACGGTGCAAGCGGCCTGACCGAGAATCTGGATCCATATATTGCAGCAACCGGATATGACGTAGAAGACTTTGGTAATGGTATGTTAGAGGCTGCAAAGTATAACGGAACTCAGGTTTGTCTGCCATTCCTGATTTCCACCCAGATTATGTACTACAACAAAGACAAAGTAGATGAAATGGGAATTAAACTTCCGGAAACCTGGGCAGACATGGACGCATTTATGGAAGCAGGTACAGTAAAGGCTGCTGACGGAACTACCGAACAGTATGCAACCATTATTCCTGGCTGGGATCAGTGGTATTTTGAGACCTTCTACTTAAATCAGGGCGTTAAGATTATCAATGATGATCAGGTCAGCACTGACTTAAACGGCGACAAGGCAGTAGAAATCGCTTCCAAGCTGAAAGAGTGGTGTGACAATGGCTATACCTACTGGACCGGTACTGCCAGCGACGCTTCTTCCAATATGAGACAGAACTTTATCTCCGGCAAGGCACTGAGTGTTGTACATACTACTTCCCTTTACAACACTTATGTGGATCAGTGTGATTTTGAAGTTGGCATGCACTGGCTGCCAGGCGCTGAGACCAAGAACCAGGAAATCGGCGGCAGCGTAATTCTGATTCCTTCCAAGAACGATCAGGCAACTAAGAATGCAGCATGGCAGTTTATGCAGTATCTGTGCGGCAAAGAGGTAAATATGACCTGGGCAGAAGGTACCGGATATATGCCTACCAGAAAGTCTGTATTAGAGACTGAAGAAGGAAAGGCATTCTTAGAGAAGAAGCCGGCATTCCAGCCAATCTTCGACAACCTGGATTTAATCAACCCAAGAATTCAGCATAAGGGCTGGAGCCAGTTAGCAACTATCTGGAAAAACAGTATGGCTGAATTAATCATGGAAGGCGGAGATGTGAAAGAGGCTATGGACGTAATGGCCGATGAGATCAATGACGTATTAAGTGATTCATAAGTAACTTTTTGACCGGCGCCGATTTCCTGCAGAAAGGAACGGCGCCGGAAGTCAGAAGACAAGAAAGAAAGGAAAATCAATGAATCCTAGAAAAAAATCAGCAATTAAGGATTTCTTATGTGTAGTTCCGGCTCTGATACTGATTGCGGTTTTTACCTATTATCCTATTGTCGAACTGGTAAAAATCAGTTTTACAGACTGGAACCTGTTAAATGATACATGGAATTATGTAGGTTTCAAAAACTGGAAGTGGCTGTTTAACGGATCAGGAACCAAGTATTTATGGAATTCTTTAAAAGTAACAATTTTATATTCAATTGGAGAACTGAGCATTACCCTGATTGGCGGTATGATTTTTGCATTAATCTTTAACCGCATGACCAAAACCTTTGCGGCAATGCGTGCCATTGTCTTTATGCCGAAATACGTGGCAATGTCTTCTGCTGCAGTTGTATTCCTGTGGATCTTAAATACCGATACCGGTATTTTAAATTACTTCCTGTCCCTGCTTGGAATTGCTCCGGTAGACTGGCTGGGCGACCGCGATACGGCTTTGATTTCCGTATTAATGGTAACAGGCTGGAGATGTATCGGTTACGGCATGATGGTATATCTGTCTGCCATGATGGGTATTTCTACGGACTACTATGAAGCAGCGGCTCTGGATGGCGCTAACAGCGTACAGAAGTTTTTCAAGATTACCATTCCGATGCTGTCTCCGACTACGCTGTTTTTGTTTGTAACGACATTCTTATCTTCTATGAAGGTATTCCAGTCTGTAGATATTTTGACACAGGGCGGACCGTACCGTTCCACAGAAGTATTTGTTTACAACATCTACCGTTACGCGATGGAAGACTTCCGTATGGACAGAGCATCTACCGTAGCAGTATTCTTCTTCCTGCTTCTGTTAGTCATTACAGCGGCAACGATGAAGATTTCTAACAAGAAAGTAACTTACGATTCATAAGGAGGGCCGTCATGGGAAAATCAAAAAGTTTAAGTGATCGCAATGAGGCGGCAAAGAGAAAAAGAAAAATCATGTCAGCAGTTCAGTGGGTGCTGGCAGTAATCGTTATGATTGTGGTAGTATTTCCGATTTACTGGATGCTGGTATCTTCGGTAAAATCCCAGGAGGAGATTCTTCTTGCAGTACCTACCTTATGGCCAAAGGAATTTCATTTTGAGAACTACATCAACGTATTAAAACGCGGCAACTTTGCCAAGTATTACTACAACACCATTGTAATGACTGCCGGTATTCTGATTTGTCAGGTTACCACAGGTGTATTTGCAGCATACGGATTTTCCAAGGGTAAATTTAAAGGACAGAATATTTTCTTCCTGGTTGTACTGGGCGCTCTGATGATCCCGATCCAGGTTACCTTTATTCCGATTTATATTGTTATGGCAAACAGAGGATTTTCTGATACCTTCCTGGGTCTGATCCTTCCGGTAGCCGTATCTCCATACTTTATCTTCATGCTGAGACAGAACTTTATGGCAATCGACGACAGCTATGTAGAAGCGGCAAGAATTGATGGGCTGGGACGTGTTGGAATTATTACCAAAATTCTGGCTCCAATGTGTAAATCTGCACTGTTTACCGTTATTCTGGTTACCTTTACCGATGGCTGGAACTCCTATTTCTGGCCTAAGATTATCGCAAGAGGCGAACCGAGAAGAGTATTGACCATTGGTCTGGCCCAGCTTCAAAATACCTTTGCAGGCCAGGAGACCATGAACAACCACGAGGTTATGGCGGGAGCCGTACTTGCAGTTGTACCGGTTATTATTTTGTTCTTCATTTTCCAGAAGTACATGCTGACTGGTTATTCTAAGGCAGCAATGAAGTAGAAGCAGACCGTATTATATAAAAACATATCAGAAAAGAGGTTCTTTCATGAAAGTATATGCTCATAGAGGTTACAGTGGAAAATATCCGGAGAATACCATGCTTTCTTTCAAAAAAGCAGCAGAAACCGGATGCGATGGGATTGAACTGGATGTCCAGACTACAAAGGACGGTGTTCTGGTAGTAATCCATGATGAAGCCATTGACCGTACAACTGATGGAACTGGGCTGGTAAAAGATTATACCTACGAAGAATTACTGAAATTCAATGCAGGCAAGGCATTCCATGAAAAATACGGCTTTCAGCCGATTCCTACCTTTGAGGAATACTGCCAGTGGGTAAAACAGACCAATTTGGTTACCAATGTAGAGTTAAAGAGCAGCATTTATTACTACCCGGAGTTGGAAGAAAAGACCATGGAACTGGTTCGGAAATACGACCTGGTGGATCGGGTTCTGTATTCTTCTTTCAACCATATGTCTCTGGTACAGATAAAGAAACTGGATCCAACCCGTTACTGCGGTGCTCTGCTGCTTCACGAGGGGATTGGAAATGCCGGATATTACTGCGAAAAATGCGGATTTGAGGCATACCATCCAGGTGTAAAGGGACTTACTGAGGAAACGGTAAAGGAATGCAAAGAACATGGCATTGACGTAAATGTATGGACCATTAATGACATGGGAGCACTGGAACGGCTGTATGAGTGGGGCTGCGACGGCATTTTTACCAACTATCCGACGGTATGTAAGAGCTGGCTGGACAGCAAGAAATAAAGATTTGGAATATACAAAGGGCGCAGATGAAAAATCTGCGCTCATTCCATCCTAACGCTTTCTTTTTTGAAATTTTTGGGGTAAAATAAGGGGGGACAATAGTATGGAGGACACAAGATGAAAGCAATCGAATTAGTGGAATCATCTCCGGTTATAGCGGCCGTCAAAGATGAAAAACGATTTGAAAGATGTTTTGAATCAGAATGCCAGGTGGTATTTATTCTGTGCGGAAGTATCTGCAACATCAGCGAACTGGTAAAACGGGTTAAGGACCATGGCAGAACCGCCATAGTCCATGTGGATTTAATATCAGGCCTCAGCGCCAGAGAAGTGGCAGTAGACTTTATTAAGGAAAATACAGAGGCAGACGGTATTATCAGCACAAAGCCTCTTTTGGTAAAACGGGCTGTAGAACTGGGAATCATCGGAATTCAGAGAACCTTTGTCATTGATTCCATGGCAATGGATACGACCAAGAAGCAGATCGACACCTTTCATCCGGATCTGGTGGAAATTATGCCGGGAATTATGCCAAAGGTATTAAAGAAAATCCGGGAGTACACCAATATTCCTATTATTGCCGGAGGACTGATTTCTGACAAAAAAGATATTATGGCAGCATTTTCTGCGGGGGCAGATGCGGTATCTACTACAAAAGAAGAGTTATGGTTTGCATAAACGCACCGGAGCGGTTTATTTTGCGGCGCTTTCTTTTTCTGTATGGGGAAGGCGGCTGCGGAAGAACCGTTTTTTTAGTTCAGACCAGCTGAATGGAATCAGCGGATAGATGTAGCTTTTTCCGGCAATGGTACGGTTGAAGATGACAGCACAGACAGAGAAAATAGTGCCGGCTGCAAACCCCCAGTAATTAAAGAGGGAAGTCAGAACCAGAATTAAAATACGCATAAATTTTACCGCATATCCCAGTTCAAAACTGGACTGGGAGTAGTTGGCAACCGTGACAAAAGCCATATACAGCATGGTTTCGTTGTTGAACCAGCCGGAGTTTACCGCATATTCTCCCATGACAATACCGGCGATAATACTGAGCGGGGTAGTCAGCATGCTTGGGGTGTTGACGGCAGCCAGCCGGAGGCCGTCAATGGCGAATTCCAAAATTAAAAGCTGGAAAATCAGCGGTACATAAAGTTCGTCGGACAGCTGGATAAATTCCAGCCAGGCCGGGATGATGTCCGGATTCTGCATGAGAAGAAGCCATAAGGGAGTCAAAAACAGAGACAGCAAAGTGATTACCATTCTGGACAGTCTCAGATAGGTTCCGGTAAGTGGCGGAAAATAATAGTCGTCAGCTTCTTCGATAATATCAAAGACAGAAGAAGGCAGAATCATGGCGGCAGGGGAAGTATCTACCAAAATGACGATATTTCCTTCTAAAATCGAGGCTGCCGCAGTATCGGGACGCTCGGAAAATTTGAATTTCGGGAATGGGTTATACCATTTGTGCGGGTAAATACATTCGGCCAGGCTTTCCTGGTTCATAGTAAGAGCATCTACATGCAGCCGTTCGATTCGGGTTTTGATGCGTTCCAAAAGCTGGAGATCTACCCGGTTTTTCATATAGCAGATGGCAATATCTGTGTGAGAACTTTCCCCGGCATTCATAATTTCCATGGTCAGCCTGGGATCGCGGATTCGGCGCCGGATCAGGGCAGTATTAAAGATTAAGGTTTCCACAAATCCGTCTCTGGAGCCGCGGAGAACTTTGTCTTTGTCCGGTTCGGAGACGCTTCTGGCAGGATAAGTGCGGCAGTCAATGGTAATGCAGGCATCATATCCATCGATAAACAGGCAGGAGATTCCGGCCAGCAGCTGGACAATCATGGTATCGGAATATTTTAAAAGTCCGATTTCCCCATAGGGGATACACTGCTTGGAAAAACTGTGAGCGTCTTCTGGCATTTTTTCGGGGGGAATCGAAGAGAAAACCTGAAGGATTTTTAACAGGGCTTCATCTTTGGTCAGACCGTCGATGCAGTACAGACAGGCCTGGCGTCCGCCGATTTCGACAACCCGGTAAATTACATCAAAATTATGATCCGTATAAAGGACTTCTTTTAAGAAATCCATATTTTCAGAGAGTTTAGTTGAAAATTCCATGAAATTTCACGTTCCTTTCCGGTGATTGCTAAAGCCAGTATGCCCCAGCAGAAGAAGAATATACCTGTTTTGCAAGCATCGGTAAGAAACAGTGGACATGTGTTTCCTGGATTGCGTGTTTAAACTGACAGCGCCTTTTTGGTTTTTTTCTTAAATGACTACACAATATGACAAAAGACGTCAAAAGTTGATGAAAATTTATAAAAAATTCGATAGGCAAGAAATGTTTTTGTAAAAAACAGACAATGAAAGATTGACTTGTGAGGAAAAGAATGGTATATTTATTACGTAAGAGACATGGGGATGTCTTGAGTGGGATTTTGGTATGGGGATGCCAAAATTATGAAAACTATTTAATGTGACGGTTATTGATCGTGACCAAAGAACTGCTTTCTGTGGGGGATAAGCAGTTCTTTTTTTGTGCGCTTTGCGGTCATGACTGGGGGAATGGTCATTTTAAGCTATAGAGCAGGCCTTGTTTACGCTTCAATTTTACAGAGAGTCCGCACGACCTTTCCGGCAATGATGAGTCCGGCGGCAGAGGGCACAAAGGCTACGCTTCCCGGAATCGCTCTGCGGCTGGAAGCCGGATCGGGACAGGCGTCAGGGGAGACCTGCGGCTTTAATGGCTCTTCTTTGGAATACAGCACATCCAGGCGGGGGATTCCCCGCTTTTTTAATTCTTTCCGCATTACTTTGCATAGCGGGCAGACAGAGGTTTTATTGATGTCAGTCAGTTCAAACAGTTCTGGATGAAGCTTGTTT
>URUX01000129.1 GCA_900551135.1 uncultured Clostridium sp. | reverse complement strand
AGACTGGAATCCTTCTCCTTCCGAAGCCTTTAGATCTGCTTCGTACTGGGCGATTAACTGATCCGCATATTCTTCAATAGCCTTGTTGGCCTCTCCTGCATCCTGTTCCGCAGCAATCTCCGGAACCTTAATATTGGCTTCATGGCCCCCTTCCGAAGACTCATAGGTACGGAAGGTTACTACCTGGGCAATTGGACCGATAATGGGAAGTTTTCCCATAGCCATCGCCACAGACGGGTTTACATTTACCAAAATCGTAATAGCGGCAACCGCTGCGGCTGCGGTTGCGGCAGTTCTTTTCATCATAATAATCACAATTCCTTTCTTATCTCTTCTGGCCTTCTGATTCTGTCTGGGTTCCGGTCTGGTCTGTTCTGCCTTTTCTTCCTCCGCCTGACGGATTCCCAAAAGAATCCGATCCTTTGCTTCCGGCGGAACCGGAATCTCATCATATTGACGTTTTAAATCATGGATAATATCTTTTTTCATCCTAATCCTCCTTTAGAAATACCTGCAAAAGCTTCTTCTTCCAAATCTGCGCGAAGCCGTTTTAACGCCCGGTATAGCCTGGATTTAATGGTGCTTAACGGTTCCCCGGTTACTCCTGCAATCTCTTCTAACGTCAGTTCCTCAAAATACCGGAGTGCGATAACCGTTTTCTCCTCTTCCTTGAGACGATTCAGAGCATTCGCCAAATCCGGATCGGAATAAGAATCTTCTACTGGCATTTCATAATCTTCAATTTGGGAATTCATCCCTTCTCGTTTCCGTTTTCTCAGCATATCTATGGCTGTATTCACCACTATTCGATAAATCCATGTGGAAATATAGTTTTCATTTACCACTTTTCCAGAATCCCGAATTGCCTTATAAGCGCTTTCCTGAACAACGTCCAGGGCATCTGCCTGGTTTCCCACATAGCTGTAGGCTAACCGGTAATACCTGTCATAGTGTTCCAAAAGAACCTGCTGAATCTGTTCATCTGCTCGTTCAGCCATTATATCCTCCTTTTCTCTTTCTATCTGTTAGACGGCGGCATCTTTCAATTAGTTTCAAAAAAATACCGGATTCTGAAAAAATCAGAATCCGGTACCTGATAATCTATTCTTCTCCAAAACGTTTTGCCTGTTCTGCAATTAACTCCTTATCCTCAAAGTAATTAATCTTCATAGAGCGTTTTACGCTGGCCAGGGTTTTTGCAGCAACGCGTTCTGCCTTCTGGCTGCCTTCCTCTAAGATCCGGTAAACCTCCGGAATCCGTTTTTCCCACTCTTTTCTTCTCTGGCGGATTGGCTCTAATTCTTCCTGAAGCACTGCATTTAAAAATTTCTTTACCTTTACATCGCCCAGGCCGCCCCTGGTATAATGAGCCTTCAGTTCGTCCAGATTCTGGTAATCCGGCAGATACTTTGCAAAGTGCTCGTCTTTGCAGAATGCATCCAGGTAAATAAATACCGGATTGCCTTCTACCTGACCCGGATCTTCTACCCGAAGGTGGTTGGGGTCGGTAAACATGGACATAATCTTTTTCTTTACATCTGCCTCTGTATCAGATAAGTAAATGCAGTTGCCAAGGGATTTACTCATTTTCGCCTTGCCGTCTGTACCTGGCAGACGCAGGCAGGCTTTATTATCCGGCAGTAAAATGTCCGGCATGGTCAATGTTTCCCCGTATACGGTGTTAAACTTATGGACAATCTCCCTGGTCTGCTCCAGCATCGGCATCTGATCTTCACCGACTGGCACAGTGGTAGCCTGAAACGCTGTAATATCTGCGGCCTGGCTGATTGGATACGTAAAAAATCCCACTGGAATGCTGGCCTCAAAATTACGCATCTGAATCTCAGATTTCACAGTTGGATTTCTCTGAAGACGGGATACGGTAACCAGATTCATATAGTAAAAGGACAGTTCGCACAGTTCCGGAATCTGGGACTGGATAAATAACGTGGATTTCTCCGGATCCAGACCGCAGGCCAGGTAATCCAGGGCAACTTCAATAATATTCTGACGGACTTTTTCCGGATTATCCGCATTATCCGTAAGAGCCTGGGCATCTGCAATCATAATGAATACTTCATCATATTCACCGGAATTCTGCAGTTCCACCCTTCTCTTTAATGATCCTACGTAATGTCCCACATGGAGACGGCCGGTTGGTCTGTCACCGGTTAAGATGATTTTTCCCATTGTAACTTCCTCCGATTATCATGTAATTTTCTTAATTATGGCAGATAACAGGCATGTTTTTGTACACATGCTCGTAAATAATTGCCGCTTTTTCTGGCGGCAGATTGATACATCCGTGAGAGCCGCTGGTTTTATAAATCGTTCCGCCAAAGCTTCCCCGCCAATCTGCGTCATGGAGTCCGATTCCGCCGTTAAAAGGCATCCAGTATTTTACCGGAGTAGCGTAATCTTTTCCCTTTAAAACTTTATCCTTCTGTTTATAGGTAAGTCCGAAAATGCCGGGAGGAGTTGTCCATCCTTTTGATACATTGCCGGACACAAAAGGCGTATCCAATATACACTGTCCATTTTCAACCAGATACAAATGCTGGTTTTCAAGGTCTACTTCCACATACGTCATACCGTAGTCATTGCCGGTTCTGCTGGCTGCTGTCTGGGAATAGACAGGTTCCCTCTCTGAACTCCGGCAGGTCTGGACAGCTTCAATCAAAGCCTGTGTTTCTGCTTCCTGGTTGATTTTCCAGCCATACGGGCCGGTTACGGTAACATCCTGCCCCGATGCGGTACGAAACAGATGAGGTTTTCCGGCTGTATCATATTCGTCAGCCAGTGTTTTTACGTAAGCTGCAGCCTGCACCGGATCTACGGTTACCGCAGTTCCGTCTGTTCCCGTAATCCAGGTGGAAATCACTTCTCCGGTCAGTTCTTTGACCGCATCTCCAAACCGGTACGTAATGGTCATATCACCACAGTGGTTCATGGCATCCAACAGGGTAAGCAGGCTCCTGTCCTGGGAACGGACAGAAATCTCCTGGTAGCAGCCTGCTTCTGCCAGATTTAAAACCGGCTGACGGGAAGCCAGCGCAGCCTCCACAGCCTGGGTGAACCGTTCCATGTTCAGATCGGTTCCCTCAGTCTCCGGTACAATTACAAAGCCTTCTCCATTGGGATGTTTCACAATGTGGGCGTTTTCTGTTTTTACAATGTCTCTTCCGGTTACCAGTTCAAGGGCCTCCAGCCTGTTTAAAAGAACTTCCCTACTGTAGGAAATCTCCATTGGAAGGTCATAGATATTATTGACCGCCGGACCGGATATCCGGCCGTTTTCGTTTTCTTTTGCCAGAATCTCTGCCAGTCCCTCTCCCAGTACTGCGGTCATACCGATTTCCGAGCCCTGAATCACTTCTTCTTTTCCGTCTTTTCCAGCCAGAGTCAGAGTGTACCCGCTTCCGTAAAAGGCTTCTATTCCGGCTTTTGCTTCCTCCGGCGTCCAGCCTGCGGCATTTACGCCGTTGATTCTGGTTCCGCTTACATAGACCTCAGGGTCGTTATGATTATTATAAACTGCTGCCTGAACAAGAAAGCTGCCGGACAATGTCAGAGCCGCTGACAGACAGAAGATTGTCATTTGTTTAAAAAATCCGTTTCCCATTCTCCGCGTCCCTTTCTCTATTATTTCTTTCCCGTCTATTGTACTAGGGGCGACTGGAAAAGTCAACGAGGTTGTATCCGGAAAAATTCCGGCGGAAGGTCTGCCAGAAAGGTTTTGCCGGAAAGATAAGAAAGCGGGGAAGGCATCTGATCCGGCATAACCAGTTTCCAGGAATGAAGCATCTGGGAGGTAATGCCATATTCTTTTCTGGCCCTGTCATTTACTTCCTTTTTCCCATATTTCATATCCCCCACAATGGGATGTCCGATTGAGGCCAGATGCGCACGGATCTGATGGGTCCGTCCGGTCAGCAAGGTTACCTGCAAAAGCGTATATCTGCCGTCAGACCACAATGGCACATATTCTGTTGCAATGGGCTGACTGTCCGGAACCGCTGTTCTGGTAATGGTTACCTGGTTTGTTTTAGAGTCTTTTTTTAGAAACCCCTCTATCTTCTGGGAAGAAGTAATTCTTCCTGCTGCCATGCACTGGTAATATTTGTGAAGGCTGCGATCCTGGAAAGCCTCGGAAAGAATCTGAAGGCCTGCCAGAGATTTTCCTGCTGCAATGAGGCCGCTGGTATTCCGATCCAGACGGTTGCACACCGAAGGGCGGAAAGTGCAAAGCTGTTCCCGGGTCATCTGGCCGGATTCCAGAAGATAGTCAATAATCCGCTCTACCAGAGATATATCGGTCTCTTTCGCCTTTTGGGACAGCATTCCGGAAGGCTTGTTGATTAAAAGGATATGGGCATCTTCATAAATAATGGAAAGAGGCTTTGCATCCGTCTTTTTCTCGCTTCTGCCAGCAGACAGGGCTTGTGCCGGAAATGGGGATGAAAATCCCTTAATGGTTTCTTCAGACAAAAACAGCCGAATCTCATCTCCTTCTTGTAACCGCTCAGAACCTTCACATTTTTTCCCGTTTAAAGTGATATTTTTCTTTCGCATCATTTTATAGAGAAAACTTTTTGGCGCCTGGTTTAAATATTTTGCCAAAAGCTTGTCCAGACGCTGGCCTGCTTCATTGGGGCCTACAGATACCTGTCGCATAGAAACCTCCTACATAGACAAATTTTTCAACAGTTCTGCGGCATAATCCACGCTTCCGTCATCTTCATAGGAAGATGCGGGCTTTAACCCTTTCAGTCTCCGTTCAAAGGCGCCGGGATCTTTGACAATACGGACATTGCCGTCTAACCGGTGTGCTGTGAACATGCCATTTAAGTAGGTTTCCGCCTTTGCCACATCGATTTTGGGATTGGAACAATAAGCGCAGACCCCAGCCGGATGGACAGCTACCGCATCCAGCGGAAGAATCTGTTCTTTCGATGTAACAATCAAATCATAGAGCATACGGCATTTCCCCTCAAAAGGACAAACCGCATTATAAAATTCTTTTCCGGGAGTCCGGTAACGGAACGACGCCAGAAAAGGAGATGCTACATTGGCAACTGGAAGCACAGTTAAAATCGCCATTACTGTAAGAATATTTTTTGCAGCCTGGCTGTCGGTAAAATTTCTTGCCGCAAGCTGGCCGATAATCATAACCCCTCCTAAAACCAGTTCCAGAATCTGAACCTTTCTCCGAAACTCCCGATAACCATAACTGCCCTTCTGTACCCGTTTCATGTTAAACTCCTTTCCTGAAATTTGTCCATAAAAGACAAAATCCATTCGTGAGGCAGCATCTTGGATAAAATCCGGAATCCCTTCATCCATATCCCATAGACGGAAACGCTTTTTCCAAGAATGCTGTCTTCTATGGCTTTTTTCACTACCCTTTCCGGCTTTGCCATTACCAGCCGTTTATAGACAGGATAGCTGCCCGTCGGATTTCCCTCTTCCATAACCTGGAAAAATTCTGTTTTAACAGGCCCCGGACAGACAGCTGTCACTGTAATTCTGCGGTGTTTCAGTTCCCGGTTTAACGCCCGGCTGTAGCTTAATACAAAGGCTTTGGTAGCTGCGTAGACTGCAAAATCCGGCTGGGGTAAAAATGCCGCGGCAGAGGCAAACTGCAAAACTCTTGCACCACGGGATAAAAATGGCAGGCACATATGAGTGATGGCTGTCAACGCTTTGCAGTTTACATCCACCATCCCGGTTTCATCTTCCTGACTTCTCTCGCTTACTGCTCCGTTTTTTCCATATCCGGCAGCATTGACAAGAAACCGGATGCCGGGACGTTCCTGTTTCAGAGCCGCCTGAAATTCCCGAAGTTCTTCTTCCTTTGTCAGATCCACAGCAAAGGAACGCAGTTTTACGGGAACCTGCAAAGCCAGTTGTTTCAGCCGTTCTTCTCTTCTGGCAAGCACCCAGATCTCATCCAGACAGGCAAACCGGTCGGCTAACTGGATTACCGATTCCCTGCCCATACCGGAAGATGCTCCTGTAACCACTGCAATCTGAAGCTGATGTGTTCTATCCATCCAGTATTCCTCCCCGGCTATTTTTTTACGGTTTTTTTATGAACATTCCGTATGGTCTTTTTCGTTTTTCCCGTTTTCGCTCCATTCCCTGTTTTGGAACCTGCTGTTTTTCCAACAGAATCCCCAAAACGCTGTCCCTTTTCCGGTCGAATCAGACATTTGGGGCCATAGCCGATTAAATCCGTTCTTCCAGCCAGACGGAGCGCCTCTTCTACTAAAGGCCGGTTTTCCGGACGGCGGTACTGAATCAGTGCTCTCTGCATTGCTTTCTCATGGGGATTTGTCGGTACATAGACCGGCGTCATGGTTCTCGGATCCAGTCCGGTATAATACATGCAGGTAGAAATCGTAGACGGTGTCGGGTAAAAATCCTGTACCTGTTCCGGCATATAACCCAAATCCCGCAGATATTCTGCCAGTTCCACTGCTTCCTTCATAGTAGATCCAGGATGGGAAGACATCAGGTAGGGCACCAGATACTGTTTCAGACCCAGCCGTTCGTTCATTTTTTTATATTCGTCACAAAATTGACGGTAAACCCGGTTTTCCGGTTTTCCCATTTTAGTCAGAACTGCATCTGACACATGTTCCGGCGCAACCTTCAGCTGGCCGCTAACATGGTACTGGCATAGTTCCTTTAAAAATTTCTTTCCCGGATCTGCCAGGGCATAGTCAAACCGGATACCAGAACGGATAAATACCTTTTTTACTTTGGGAATGCTTCGCAGCTTTCGCAGAAGTTCAATATAATCCGTGTGGTCAGCTTTCAAATTTTTACAGGGCGTCGGAAAGAGACACTGCCGGTTTTTGCAGACCCCATGTTCCAGCTGCTTATCACAGGCTGGATAGCGGAAATTTGCCGTAGGGCCGCCTACATCATGGATATACCCCTTAAAATCGCTATCCTCTGTTAAAAGCGTTGCCTCTTCTACTAAAGACTCATGGCTTCTGGCCTGGATGACCCTTCCCTGATGGAAGGTAAGGGCG
>URUX01000128.1 GCA_900551135.1 uncultured Clostridium sp. | reverse complement strand
CTTGCGGAAGTGGAAAACCCGTCAGAGTATATGCTTTCCGGACGTCCTCAGGATGCTTCCGGAGCAGTCGTGGCATGTCTGGTCGAGGGAACCAGACCTATTTTATTAGAGGTACAGGCGCTGGTTACGGAAACCAGCTTTGGAATGCCCAGAAGAACGGCGGCAGGCACAGATTATAACAGGGTCAACCTGCTGATGGCGGTTTTGGAAAAACGGTGCCACTATGATTTGGCCCGGTTTGACGCTTATGTGAATATTGCCGGAGGCATGAAGATGAATGAACCGGCTCTGGATTTGGCGATTGTAATGGCTCTGATTTCCAGCTATAAGGACAGGCCGGTAGACCCTGGCATCATTTTGTTTGGCGAAGTAGGACTGTCTGGGGAAGTCCGCGCGGTGTCTATGGCAGAGCAGAGAGTGGCAGAAGCCGTTAAGCTGGGATTTACGACCTGTATTTTGCCGGAAATTTGTCTGGAGAAGATGAAGCCTGCGGATAAGATTCGACTCATAGGGGTCAGCAATATAAAAGAAGCGATTGGACTGCTGTAAAAAAACTGCGGGAATGAGCTGGTTCTCGTTCCCGCAGTTTCTGCAATCCGCCGTAAAATGAAAAAACCTTAAAGCTTCGGCACTTTAAGGTTTTTCTCACACTTTTTCACACTTATAATTTCTTCCCAAAGGAAACAGGGGAAGAGGGGCTCGAACCCCCATCTACGGTTTTGGAGACCGCTGCTCTACCATTGAACTATTCCCCTTTGCATCTCTAAGGCTGTTTGCCTCATGCTCCATTATAATAGCACAAACCCATGCTGATGTCAACGGTTATTTTTCAAATTTTTTAAAAAATTTGAAAAATTGTGCAGAAAAGACGGATCTGTTTTGATAAATGTGAAAAGTACACAAATTACAAAGGTGTATACAAATAAAAATATACAGATTATCTAATTTTGTGTTGAAAAGAAACAATCCTTTTGCTATAATAAAAAACAGCAGTTAGAAGTGTTATAGAAAAAAGCATGAAAACAGGGGGATTTTACTATGGCGTTAAAAAAGAGAAATATCATCGTAGGACAGTCTGGCGGACCTACGTCCGTAATCAACTCCAGTTTGGCAGGCGTTTATAAGACGGCCAAGGAACGAGGATTCCATAAGGTATATGGAATGCTTCACGGAATACAGGGCCTTTTGGATGAACAGTATGTAGACCTGTCAACCCAGATTCATTCCGATATGGATATTGAACTGCTAAAACGGACTCCGTCTGCATTTTTAGGCTCCTGCCGCTATAAATTACCAGAGATCCATACCAATCCGGAAGTTTACGAAAAGATTTTCTCTATTTTGGATAAGCTTCAGATCGAAGTATTCATCTATATCGGCGGCAATGATTCCATGGATACGATTAAAAAGCTGTCGGATTACGCCATTGTAAAAGGACACAGCCAGAAGTTTTTGGGCGTGCCCAAGACCATTGATAACGATTTAGCCCTTACCGACCATACTCCTGGATACGGCAGCGCTGCAAAATATATCGGCGCTTCTACCAAGGAAATTATCCGTGACGCGCTGGGCCTTACTTATAATAAGAGTATGATTACGATTATTGAAGTAATGGGACGCAACGCAGGCTGGCTTACAGGCGCTACGGCTCTGGCCAAAACCGAGGAGTGCGAAGGCCCGGATTTGATTTATCTGCCAGAACTTCCCTTTGATTTGGAAAAATGTTTAAAAAAGGTAAGAGAACTGTTAAAGAAAAAGAGTTCCATCGTCATTGCAGTATCAGAAGGCATCAAACTGGCAGACGGCCGGTATGTATGTGAACTGTCCGGAGGCGGTGAGTATGTAGATGCATTCGGGCACAAACAGCTTCAGGGAACAGCGGCTTATCTGGCTGGATTTATGGGGGCAGAGATTGGCTGCAAGACCAGAAGCGTAGAATTCTCTACTTTACAGAGGAGCGCTTCCCATATGGCGTCCAGAGTAGACGTAAACGAAGCGTTTATGGTTGGCGGCGCCGCAGTAAAGGCTGCAGATGAAGGCGATACCGGCAAGATGGTAGTCATTGACCGTATTTCAGACGATCCGTATATGAGTGCAGCAGGGATCTATGATGTACACCGCATTGCCAATAATGAAAAACTGGTTCCAAGAAACTGGATCAATAAAGAAGGAAACTATGTAACTGAAGAGTTTTTGAATTACATCGAACCGCTGATTCAGGGAGATTATCAGCCATTTATGGTAAATGGCCTTCCTCAGCACCTGGTTTTGAAACGCTGACAGACAGGAAGAAATTAGTATAATTGTAAAAAAATCGGCTTCCCTTTCGTGCGAAATCAATAAAATAGAAGGGGGAACCGATTTTTTTGTCGAAAAAACGGTGGCAATTTTGCGTAAAAAGACGAGATGGGAATCTGGGAAAAATAGGGAAAGCGCATAAAATGTAAGAACTTTTACAGATACATCAGAAAGTTTGACAAGATTTGACAATCGTGATATATATTACTTCATCACAAATCACTTTTAATTTTTTTATATATTTCAAAGGAGTTGTTTTGTTATGAAGCAGAGAAAGATCATGCTGCCTTCCATTGCAATTGCAAAAGAATTTGTAAAAGAGGCAGACAAATGTGACTTTGACATCAATGTGTTTTACAACCGGATTGTAATTGACGCAAAATCGTTACTGGGCGTATTAAGCCTGGATTTGACCAGAGTTCTGACAGTGGAGTATAACGGTGATAATGAGGAGTTTGAAGAACTGTTAGACCAGCTGGAAAAAAATACTGCAGTTGCATAAAATCACAAAAGCAGATTCTTCGGAGTCTGCTTTTGTGGTATAATGGAAAAAACTATGAAAGGAGGCGGCTGTCTGTGAATCAGGATTCCAGTGCCGTGATTCGGATTTCGGTCCGGAATCTGGTGGAGTTTGTTATGCGATCCGGAGATCTGGATAACAGAAAGACGGCAGGGGCGCAAAAAGAAGCCATGCAGGCAGGAAGCCGTCTTCACCGCAAGATTCAAAAAACGATGGGAGCCGGTTATCAGGCTGAAGTACCATTAAAACATCAGGTTCAGGAGGACGGATTTGCCATTCAGGTAGAAGGACGGGCAGACGGGATTCTGACAGAGCCATCCGGCGTTACCATTGATGAGATTAAATGTATGTACATGGATGTAAACCGTCTGGAGGAAGCGGTTCCGGTTCATATGGCCCAGGCCGCCTGCTATGGATATATGTACAGCCTGGAGAAATCCCTGCCTTCTATATGTATTCAGATTACCTACTGTAACATTGAAACAGAAGAAATCCGGCGTTTTACCAGAGAGTGGAACTGGGAAGAATTAAGCCAGTGGTTTGCAGGGCTGATCCACGAATACGTAAAATGGGCCATCTATCTGTATCACAATGAACTTCGCCGGACAGAGTCCATAAAGGAACTGGAATTTCCATATCCTTACCGGAAAGGACAGAGAGAACTGGCTGTATCCGTTTATAAAAGCATCTGCCAAAACCGGAATCTGTTTATTCAGGCCCCTACCGGCATTGGAAAGACGCTGTCCTGCATTTATCCTTCTTTAAAGGCTATGGGAGAAGGAAAGGCAGACAAACTGTTTTACCTGACTGCCAAGACCATTACCCGGACGGTGGCAGAAGAGGCCTTTCAAATTCTGCGGGAAAAGGGATTGTATTTTAAAAGCGTGACCATTACGGCCAAAGAAAAGCTGTGCTTTCTGGAAAAGGCAGAGTGCAATCCAGATGCCTGCCCTTACGCAAAAGGTCACTTTGACCGGGTTAATGACGCAGTATTTGACATTATCCATCAGGAAAGCGCCATTACCCGTGAGACGATTATTCAGTATGCCAGAACCTATCAGGTATGCCCATTTGAATTTTGTCTGGATATTTCCAACTGGACTGATGGCATTATCTGTGACTACAATTATGTGTTTGATCCGGATGTAAAACTGAAACGATATTTTTCAGAAGGAAGTTCTGCCGGCAGATATCTGTTTTTAACAGATGAAGCACATAATCTGGTAGCAAGAGCCAGAGAGATGTACAGCGCCGTATTAAAAAAAGAAGACTTCCTTGTAATAAATCGGATAATGGGCAGCCGTTCCGAGAAAATAAAGAAACGCCTGGAACAGTGCAATCGTCTTCTGTTGGGGTTGAAAAGAGAGTGTACAGGCTGTCAAATCCTTCCTTCCGTGGATTTTCTGCTGATTCAGCTCCGGCCGCTGTTTGAGGAACTGGAGCAGTTTTTGGATGAACATCTGGAGTTTGAAGACAGAGATCTGGTTCTGGATTTTTATTTTGGACTGAGAACGTTTCTCTATGTCCAGGACAGGCTGGATGACAGCTATGAGATCTATACGGAACTGCTTCCTTCCGGCGAGTTTATTCTCCGGCTGTTTTGTGTCAGCCCTGCCAGCAATTTGAGAGAGTGTATGGCTCAGGCTGTCAGCACCATATTTTTTTCCGCTACCCTGCTTCCGGTTCAGTATTATAAAGAACTGCTGTCTGGCGATAAGGAAGAGTATGCAGTATATGCCGATTCGCCATTCCCAAGAGATCACAAGCTTCTTTTGGTGGCTTCTGACGTCAGCAGCCGTTACACTCGGAGAAATCAGCGGGAATATGAAAAGGTATCGGATTATATTGAGAAGATTGTAAGGGGAAAGACAGGGAATTATCTGGTATTTTGTCCATCCTATCAATATTTAAGGGAGATTGAAGAAATTTTAAGAAAGCGGTGGGAAAAACGGTTTTCCGATGAAGAAATTCCGGAACTGATAGTCCAGTCCTCCAATATGAGCGAAGGAGAAAAGGAGGAGTTTCTGACAGAGTTTGAAGGAAGAAAGAACAGTTTAACTGCTTTGTGTGTCATGGGAGGAGCCTTTTCTGAGGGGATTGACTTAAGAGGCGACAAGCTGATCGGTGTGGTCATTATTGGGACCGGCCTTCCCCTGGTCTGCACGGAACAGGAGATTTTAAAAGGTTATTTTGACCGGAAAGATCAGAATGGATTTGACTATGCCTACCAGTATCCGGGCATGAATAAGGTGATGCAGGCAGCAGGCCGTCTGATTCGGACCATGGAGGACAGGGGAATTATTGCTTTGCTGGATGACCGGTTTTTGCGGGCCGATTATCAGGTCTTATTTCCCAGAGAATGGGACGAATACTATCCGGTAAACCGCAGTCAGGTCGAAGAAGTGATTAGGAGATTTTGGGAAAAGGAAGGGAATTTCATCCCTTCCTAGACGTTTATAACATTCCGATAAATTGTTTGGCAGCCTGTGAGACAGGCAGGTTTTCATTATAGGCAACTACTAACTGACGGGGAGGAAGCTGTTCGCTGAGTTTTAAAACAAATAAATCCCCGTCGTTTTCCGGAATGCAGAAATCCGGCACAAAAGCAATGCCAAGGCCGATGCGGGCCAGATCCAGAAGCAAATCATTGCTGGTAAGTTCGATTTCCGGAACCAGATCCAGACGGCTTCTCTGAAACATTCGGTGGAGAAATTCGCTGGTAGTGCTTTTGCGGGTCAGCATTAAAATAGGATAATTCTGCAGTTCCCTTAAGGTAAGAACCTTGTCTTCCAGGGGGAAGCTTTTCCGGTTGGCAATAAATACATCAGAAAATTCCTTAATAGGGCGTATGTTCTGGGCATTTGAAAGGCCGGAATTAGGGAAATTGGTCACGATAAAATCCACCTGTCCATTTTCCAGAAGGCGGGCACATTCGATAGATGTCTGATTGGTTACCTTAATGTGGACATTGGGATATAGAACGTGAAACTTCTGCAGGTAGGGAACCAGAAAATAGCGGCAGATGGTGTCGCTGGCGCCTATCCGCAGCTGACCGCCGTTTAAGGTGTTGGCCTCTAAAAGCTGGTTTTCGCCCTTTTGAATCAGGTTGATGGCAGGTTCAATGTGTTTTAGCAGAATCTCTCCCTCCGGCGTCAGGGAAACCCGTTTGGTACTGCGGATAAACAGGGTCTGATTCAGTTTTTTCTCTAAAACTTTAATGGACTGACTGACAGCGGATTGGGATATAAAAAGCTGCTTGGACGCCTCCGAAAAGCTTAGCGTATTGGCAACATGGTAAAACACTTTGTATAACTCATAATTAATATCCATCATTAGCCCTCCTTATAAGTACAAGATTATTTTAACACGGTATAATAGGATTGTAAAGAGGGGATTGTGGCGAAAAGCGGAATGTGATAAAGTGTAAGAGAAAACAATTAGGAGGTTTTTAAGATGGAGTATCGGGATGAAACCATTGAAAATGAAGATTTTTACCAGATGTATCTGGATGATTTGTCTGAGATTGTTCCTTGCGCAGAAGCAGAACGGGAGATTTTATTGAGTAAGGTGACGCAGGGGGATGAAAGTTCCAAAAAGCGTCTGATTGAAGGTCATTTAAAAGCAGTCTGCGATATGGCGTCTGATTATATGCAAAGTTCGGTGCCGGCCGGAGATTTAATTCAGGAAGCCAATATGGCGCTGATGCTGGCAGTAGACAGCTATGTGGAAGGAGATTTTTTAAGCCATTTGAGAAACCGGGTATGTGAGGCTCTGGAGGCAGTACTGGCTGACCAGAAGCGGGAGGATGAAACCAATGAGGAAATTACTGCAAAAGTCAACGTCCTTCAGGAAGTATCCAGGGTCATGGCAAAAGAACTGGGAAGGGAAGCTACCGTAGAGGAACTGGCAGAAAAGATGAAAATGACTGCAGAGGAAATCAGGGATATTATGAAAATGACGTTGGACGCTATTTCAGCTATTGGAGGAGAAATCGAATAGAAAAGGAGAGGAGACAATGAAAAGCATTAAGAGAGGCCGGGGGCCTTCCATGATGCAGGGGGCTGGAAGTATTTTGCAGCTGTATTTGGGGTGATTTGGATTGGAATTGCGGTAAACGTGGGAGCCCCGCCATTGTTTTTGCTGTTTGGCATTTGTTTTGTAGGGATGGCGATTGTCCAGGCTGTGTACAATTTTAAAAATGCTGCGGGGAAACAGCGCTTTTCCGAATATGATATTGTAGACAGCAGAGAAGAAGGAGATCCTCTGGATACGTACTTA
>URUX01000127.1 GCA_900551135.1 uncultured Clostridium sp. | reverse complement strand
ATTACGCTCCACTCTCCGGAGAATTGCGACCGGGCATTCGTTACGATCTCCGGCACAAAATATGTAGATGTTAAAGAAATTGAAAAATTAGAAAAATTAGGACTTACATTACCAGAACCACCAGCAAAAGGAGGATTGTATACGCCATGCAAAGCTTTCGGAAAAAATTTATATTATATTTCCGGATGCGGTCCAGCAATTGACGGACACAATTATATTGGAAAGCTTGGACAAGATATCAGCCTGGAGGATGGGCAAAAAGCTGCAAGGGACTGTATGCTGAATGTGCTGGCAGTACTTCAAGCTGAAATTGGAGATTTAAATCGTGTGAAAAATGTAGTGAAAATTTTGACTTTTGTAGCTAGTGATAGCGAATTTACCAGTCAGCCTCAGGTGGCTAATGGAGGCAGCGGACTTTTGGCAGAATTATTTGGGGAAACTGTGGGACTTCCAACCCGTTCTGCTATTGGAGTAAATGTACTGCCTGGAAATATTGCTGTAGAAACAGAAGCTGTTTTTGAAGTGGAAGAATAAATCGGAGGATTGCTATGGAAAAGCGGAAAACAGAAGGCCGGAATCCGGCCACTAGAAATATTGATAAACTGCCTACCATAGAAATGATGAGGGTAATTAATCAAGAAGATCACAAGGTGGCTGATGCGGTAAAAACCCAGCTGCCCCAAATTGCAGATGCAGTTGATCAAATCTATGAGCGGTTAAAAGCAGGAGGCCGGCTGTTTTACTGTGGAGCGGGTACTTCTGGCAGAATTGGTATTTTAGATGCCTCGGAATGTGTTCCAACCTATAATGTTCCGCCTACTCTAGTACAAGGTCTCATTGCAGGAGGCCGGGAAGCCGTTTTCCGTGCTGTAGAAGGGGCAGAAGATGATTTGGAAGCCTGTGGCAAAGAACTGAGAAATCGTAATTTTAGTTCAAAGGATGCTTTGGTGGGGATTGCTGCCAGCGGAACAACTCCTTATGTATTGGGAGGACTTCAATTCGCTCAGAAACTGGGTGCACTTACAGTCAGCATTGCCTGTAATGAAAATCCTCCAATGGCACAATACTGTAACATAAGCATTACTCCTGTGGTAGGTCCAGAAGTAATTACTGGTTCTACCAGAATGAAAGCGGGGACTGCTCAAAAAATGGTGCTAAATATGATTTCTACAGGCGTAATGATACGTTTAGGAAAAGTCTATGGAAATCTGATGGTAGATTTACAGGTAAGCAATGCAAAACTGGCTGACAGAGCCTGTCGAATTGTAGCTCAGGCGGCTAAGGTAGATGAGCATACTGCTGCAAAGGCATTGGAAGAGTGCAATGGTGAGTTAAAAACAGCAATCGTGTATTTGTGTACGAAATTAGGTACTGATGATGCCAGACATCGTTTAGAAGACTGCGGCGGAGTCATTGGAAAAGTGCTCCATTCGGCAGAGGAGAGATAGAATGACGGAATATGTAATTGGAGTTGATGCAGGAGGAACAAAAACCAGTGCTTGTGCTTTTGATTTAGATGGAAATTTATTAAGTCAACATATAACCGGGGCAGGAAATTTTTCTGCCAATCCGGATTTGGCCTGGGAAAACGTTATTTCTGCAACAGAAGCCTGTATAAAAGATGTAGGAGACAACTTAAAGTTTTTGGCAGTAGGAGCGGCTGGAATACAGGGTGCTGGTCTGACTAAGCATACAGAATGTCAGTTAAAAGCCAGATTTCACTGTCCTGCAAGAGTTGTTGATGACGGAATGATGGCTCTTATGGGAAAGTTAGAAGGAAAAAACGGAATCTTAGTTATTGCTGGAACGGGATCAGTTGCCTATGGAAAAAACGGCAGTAATATTCTTCGGAATGGCGGTTGGGGAATGCTTTTAGATGACAGGGGAAGCGGAACATTTATTGTTTTGGAAGCTTTCCGGCGTCTGGTATTCGGATATGATACAGGAAGAAATCTGACACCTATGGAAAAGGCTTTACTAAAAGAGATCGGATGTACTTCTGTACAAGTACTTCCTGGTGTTTTAAACAAAATCTCAAAAGGGCAGCTTGCAGCGCTGACTCCAATTATATCCAAGTATGGAGAAATGGGCCACGAGGATGCAGAACATATTTTAAGAGAAGCAGGACATCAATTGTCAGAAATGGCTGTGAATACCGCTAAACGAATGGAACTGTCCCCCCCTCTTATTGCAGTTTCTGGAAGTGTATTGGAAAAATGTCGAATCGTAACAGAGACTTTTTGGAAAGATCTTAACGGACAACTTCCAGATTTAAAAACGGTCTTAAATGAGAATAGGGTTGAGAAAGGAGCCCTTTGGTTTTACCAAGAATGTACAACTAAACTATGAAAGATCGGATAGAAATAACTGTATTTTCCAGGCAGGATATATCGGCTGCTGTGTCTATGTGGAACTACTGGGCAAAAACAGAACAAATGATATATGCGTCTGTAACAGAAGAGCAATTTAGAGATACGTTTTTGGAGTCAGTTCATTATTCGGAAGAATATATGCTGGCAGCTCATAATGAGTTTGGAGAACTGGTGGGATTTGGAGCAGGTTTAATAAAACGTAAATACCTTCAGGGAGAAGACTTTTTTAATACACCTGGGTATATAACCATGATAATGGTTTCACCAGAGTGGAGCAAGAAAGGAATAGGAGTAAAGATTCTTAAAGAATTAGAACAGCGTTTTTATGCAGCAGGAAAGAAGAAAGTAAGAATTACTTATCGAAATCCTGTGCCGCTTACCTGGAAAATTCCAAACACATCTTCTGCCTATCATAATAATGCGCCTGGAGTAGATATGGAAAGTATTGCCTGTCATATGTTTGAAACGCAAGGGTACGTACTGCAGTCGGTAGAAGATGGTATGTATTTACCATTAGATAACTTTGCAGTGACAGAAAAGGTGCAGGAAAAACAGAGTAAACTTTTAGATGAAGGAATCTCTATAGAACTTTATGATTCCAAACAGCATATTGGCTTCGAAGAATTATTCGATGCTTTGCATGGTGAGGTTTGGCGGGAAACAATTCGGGAAAATAATCAAAAAGAAAATCCTCTTCCAGTATTAATAGCATCCGATGGAAAAAATATAGTAGGTTTTGCAGGACCTATTGATAAAGAGGCGAATGGCCGAGGCTGGTTTAATGGAATTGCAACTCATCCAGATTATGAAAGACGTGGAATTGCTACAGTGCTGTTTTGGCGTCTTATGGAACAGTTTTCACAAATTGGAGCTGGATACAGCACGTTGTTTACCGATGAGGAAAATCCAGCTTTAAAATTATATAGGTCGGTTGGATTTTCAGTAGCAAAGCGGTTTGCAGTAATGGAAAAGGAGTTGTAAATATGGCAGTTATTTTGGCAATAGGAGCTCATATTGGAGATATGGAACTGACCTGCGGTGGAGTATTGGCTTCCTGCGCTCAAAATGGAGATAAAATTATAACAGTAGCCTTGACTGCTGGAGAAAAAGGAAATCCGCCTTCTATGACACCGGAGGAATATAGGATTCAAAAGATCAATGAAGCAGAAGAATTTGCGAAAGCACTAGGCGGGGAATCGATTGTCTTTGATATTCCTGATGGATTACTGCGTTATGACGAAGAGATTGTTTGGAATGTTTGTGATTTGATTCGTACTTACAAGCCAGATGTTTTAATTACTCACTGGAAAGAAAGTGTTCATAAGGATCATGCAAATACCAGCAAAATTGTGTCAGAAGCCAGATATTTTGCTGGAAATGCTGGATTTATCCGTCCACTTTCTGCTCATGCCTGTCCAAAACTCTATTTTGCAGAAAACTGGGAAGATGCAAAAGATTTTAAACCATATTTGTATATCGATATTTCGAAAGGATATGAACTATGGCTGAAAGAAATATCAAAACACTGGTTTGTTACCCATAGTTCCGATTATCGTTATCTGGAATATTATGATGCTCTTAGCATTTGCAGGGGATGCGAAAGCGGGTTTTTTAGAGCTCAGGCGTTTATGGTTCGGGAACAATTTGCAAAAGCAGCTTGCAAGACAATAACAGAATTTTAAGAGTATGCAATTTGGGGGAATAAAAATGGAACGTTATAAAAAAACTGTTCTGTGCGGTGCTGATCGAATTGACGAATACTCGGAAATCTTTTGCAAAAAAAGATTAGGACTGGTAACAAATCCTTCAGGAGTATTGCGCGATTTAAGCGCTACTGCCGATAAATTGGCGAGAGACTATTATTTGACAGCACTTTATGCGCCAGAGCATGGTGTGCGAGGAGATCAGCAGGATGGTCAAAGCATAGAGTCCTATATAGATAAGAGTACAGGTGTTACAGTACATAGTATTTACGGTAAAAAGCGGAAACCTGAACAAAAAGATCTTGAGCCAATTGATATGATGGTTTACGATATACAAGACGTAGGCTCCCGATATTATACGTATATTTATACGATGACAAATTGCATGATTTCCTGTAAGGAAAAAGGCATTCCTTTTGTAGTTTTGGATCGTCCGAATATGATTGGAGGTCTTTCGCCAGAAGGGACACACATGGAAGAAGGATGTACTTCTTTTATTGGTATGTATGATTTCCCGCAAAGATACTCTCTCACATGCGGGGAATTGGCAAAATATGTAAATGTTCGTTTCCAAATTGATGCAGAAGTAATCGTCATTCCAATGGAAGGGTGGAAACGGGATATGTATTGGGAAGATACTGGTTTGCCATGGATTAATCCAAGTCCTAATTTAGCAAGCAGTGATGCAGCGTTACTTTATAATGGCACGTGCTTATTTGAGGGAACCACTCTTTCAGAAGGAAGAGGCACTACCAGACCATTTGAATTAATTGGAGCTCCTTTCATGGACGGAAAAAGATTTGCCGATGTTTTAAACCAGAGTGGCTGTTCAGGTGTTCATTTTAGACCTGCAAGTTTTATACCTATGTTTGGAAAACATACAGGAGAATTATGTCATGGAGTTCAGATCCATGTGCTGGATAAACGGTCAGTGAAACCTGTGGAATTAGGTGTTAAAATGCTTCTGACTGTCAGGGATTTAGGAAGTGACAATTTTGCTTTTACTCCGCCACGCCACGAAAAAGGAGAGTTTACGGTAGATTTGATGTTCGGTTCATCACTCCTTCGTACTCCTGGAATCACAGTTGAAGAGGTATGTGAAGAAATAAAAAAAGGAACAGCACAATTTCTTCCGTTTTGGGAAAAAAGTTTAATTTATAAAATATAGAATGTATAATGAAACTAGGACAGCACAGACCATTTAAGTTGTTATTGAGCACAGAATTGCAGATAAAGCCCAAACGCTGCTGACGTTTTCCAGCAAGTAACTCCAAACATCTATAAAAAGAAAGGCGGAAAGCTGCGTAACATTAGCTTTCCGCCTATAACGTTACAATTTCCACCCATCTGGCAGAAATGCTTTTGTCTGTTCCAGCATATCGTGAACCAGTTCCCGAACTTCTTTTTCGGAAGGCTGTTTGCCCATTACAACAGGGTCATTTAGAAATGCTTCTGCAACCAGTTCCTCATCAAATGTAAAAGCGGCTTTTAAGATCCTCTGGTGGTTTTCAATATGAGGAAGGAGCAGGGCTTTTATTTCTTCACAGACAGGGCCGGAAGCTACGGGATGAATGCTGTTTAAGTCAAAGAGCGCATTGGTTTCTACCAGAGCGTCTGCAGGCAGGTTGGGAATCTGTAAAGCGGTATTGGGAATGTTTACGTTGCTTACAAAACGTTCCAGTCCACACAGCGCTTTAATTAAAAGGATTCCTTCTTCACCAGTAGGTTCCAAGGTTATTTCTTCTTCGGCAGCAGCCAGTCTGCGGCTTCGTTCCAGACGTTTCTTTAAATCTTCTTTTCTCCAGTCAACAGAGGTCAGCCCGAATTTCCAGGAAGCGACGGTTTCCGGATCCTTCAAATATTCATTTCCTGGCATAAACTCAGCCAAATGGCGGTCTCCAGCAGCAGCAATCAGCCCGAAACGCTGAAACAGATCCATTTTTACTCGATGCGCGCATTGGAAAGAAGAATTCATCCAGTTTTCGCCTGTAAGTTCATAGCCCTCTTCAAAGTGTTTTGAAATGTAATTTCTGTATACGGGGAACAGGTCAATCCCTTTATAATTTGCTTCTGTAAACCAGGTAAAATGATTAATTCCTGTCACATTTACATGCACATCATGCCAGTCTTCAATGGTATCTCCGGTTTCTTCCTCATAAATGCCCTTTAAAACCTTTTGTGTGCCGAAAACCTCGTGGCAGCAGCCAAAGGCCTTAATCTGAGGGAATACATGGTAAAGCGTTTTAATACATAAAGACATGGGATTGGTGTAGTTGATAACCCAGCAGTCCGGCGCATACTTTTTAATGGCCTCTGCAATTTCTGCAAACATGGGAATGGTACGCAAAGCCCGAATCATTCCGCCAGGGCCTGCGGTATCGCCTACAGACTGATAGATTCCCAGTCGTTCCGGAAGATGTACGTCAACCGCCATTTCGTCAAAGGTGCCTGGCAGAATAGAAATTACAGTAAAGTCGCAGCCTGTAAGAGCATCCTGCAAGCTGTCTGATACTTCAAATTTCCAATCCCCTTTTGCATCGCTGCGGCTCATCAGGTGATTTCCAATGACTGCATTCTGTTTTGCGGCCTGACGGTTAATATCATAGAGACGGATCGTCCCGCTAATCTGATCGTCCAAAGCCAGATCCGTCATAAAGGTCCACGCCCAGCCCCTGGAACCGCCGCCAATATAAGCGATCTGAATATCGGATACCCTGTTTTTGCTGTATATCATAATGTCCCTCCTAAAATAAATTCAAACTGATGTAACGAATATTTCTAAGCTGTTTTCTGATTTATATTTTATCGAAAAAGTGTGGTAAATACTAATAAAATCAGCTGTTAATTTAGTATTATTATCGAATCGGATACAAACTTTTT
Organism: uncultured Clostridium sp.; assembly: GCA_900551135.1. GTDB lineage: Bacteria > Bacillota > Clostridia > Lachnospirales > Lachnospiraceae > UMGS1370. Next base: position 147 of record URUX01000127.1, on the reverse strand, counting down.
GTAACAGTTCAGACTTGCGAAGATTCAGACAGAAAAAGTGTTGAAAGCTTGTTTTCATAAGAATTTTCTGTCTGAATCTTCATATGGTGAACGGGGCTGTTGCAAAAGTAGATAAATAATCTACTGGAGCATCGGCTCCGTTTTTAT
>URUX01000126.1 GCA_900551135.1 uncultured Clostridium sp. | reverse complement strand
ATTCTGTCCTGGACAATCTGCGCAATTTCTACAGTCTTTTTTCCCTTGTATTCTTCCGGGTAAATTGGTTTCAAATAATGAACCTCCACCTGTTCTTTTTGAATGGATTCTATATCAAATGGTTTAAAGCTGTTTATTAACGCTACTGGTACGATTGGGCATTGTGCATTTACAGCACTCTTAAAGCTTCCCCCTTTAAACGGCAGAAGTTCATTTCCATTTTTGCTTCTGGTACCTTCTGCGAAAATCACGTAGTTTCTTCCCTGTTTTACTTCTTCTGTTACCTTCTGTATTACTTTCATAGAACTGCGTATATCGTTTCTATCTATAGAAATCCCCCGCATAAGGGCCAGAACCTGTTTAACCAGTATAATATTTGCTGCTTCTTTTTTTACCACCACACTCAGGGGATAACTGCAGGTATCAATAATGGCCAGCATATCAAACAGTCCCTGGTGATTTGGAAAAACAACAAATCCTTCTTTGTCCGGAATATTCTCAGTCCCATATCCTTTTACTGATACCCGCCCGCTTATATTAACTTTCTTAATCAGAGTTCTAAGATAATCATATCGTTCCTGTTCTGTATGGGTATCTTCTTTTCTTCCCAAACGGCAAATTCGGTAAAACCAACAGGGTATTTTGGGAAGAGATTTCAAAACCATTAAGGCTATCCGTTTCATTTGTGTCTCCTAAACCATATTAAAGAAGCCGCTGCACAATGAATTTCTTCACTGCACCGCAGCTCCTCTTCATTTTTTTATTCAGCAGAATCCGGATATGACTCCTCATCTTCTTCATCCAGAGTTTCCAGGTCTTCTGAATCATCTGACGAACTTTCTCTGACTTTTGCAATAGTAGCCACACGAATATCGGATTCTACATCAATATCCATTAATTTTACTCCGGAAGTATTTCTTCCTATAATGGAAATCGTGTCAACTGCCATTCGGATAATAATCCCTTCATTGGTTATCAGCATAATCTCACGATTATCATCAACCAATTTGGCACCTATAAGACATCCGGTCTTGTCTATCACTTTATAGCATCTTACACCTTTTCCGCCTCTGTACTGGGCTGTAAACTCACTAATCGGCGTTCTCTTGCCATAACCGTACTCAGAAGCCACCAGAAGACATTCTCCCTGGCTTTCAATCTGCATTCCGATTATTTCGTCATCCTCATCGAATTTCATGCCAATAACACCCATGGAAACACGTCCCGTAATTCGGACATCTGTCTCATGGAACCGGATACACATACCCTTTTTGGTAACCAGAAATACGTCTTCTGTATTATCCGTTGCCTTTACTTCTATCAGTTCGTCCCCATCTTTTAAGACAATTGCCTGAAGACCATTTTTACGAACATTTTCATATTCATTCATTGGCGTCTTTTTTACCATTCCGCCTCTTGTAGCCATTAACAGGAATTTTTCATCGTCATATTCTTTCATTGGCACAACTGCAGTAATCTTTTCTCCTGCCTGAAGCTGCAGCAGATTGACGATTGCCGTTCCTCTGGCCGTACGTCCGGCCTCTGGAATTTCATATGCCTTTATCCGGTACACCCTTCCAGTATTGGTAAAGAACATTACATAATGGTGATTGGTTGTCATTAAAAGATCTTCTATGTAATCTTCATCAATGGTCTGCATTCCTTTAATTCCTTTTCCGCCCCGGTTCTGAATACGGAAGTTGTCTGCATCCATTCTCTTAATATATCCTAAATTTGTCATGGCAATAATGGTATCATCATCCGGAATTAAATCTTCCATGGATACATCATCATCATAGCCGATAGATGTCCGGCGATCATCACCGTACTTATCAGCAATTACCATGATTTCCTCTTTGATTACTCCTAACAGTTTATGTTCATCTGCTAAAATCGCTTTCAACTCTGCAATCCTTGCCTGAAGTTCTTTATACTCGTTTTCAATCTTCTCTCTCTCCAAACCGGTAAGAGCGCGAAGACGCATATCAACAATTGCCTGTGACTGTGCTTCTGTTAGTCCAAACCGTTCCATCAACTGACTTTTTGCAATCTGAACATTTTGAGATGAACGGATAATCTGAATCACTTCGTCAATGTGATCCAGTGCAATCAGCAGGCCTTCTAAAATGTGAGCCCGCTCCTCTGCCTTATTTAAATCGTATTTGGTTCTTCTGGTAACAACATCTTCCTGATGTTTGATATAATATTCCAGCATCTGGGAAAGATTGAGAACCTTAGGCTCATTATTTACCAGAGCAAGCATGATTACGCCGAAGGTGTCCTGAAGCTGTGTATGCTTTAACAATTGGTTGAGTACCACATTGGCGTTTACGTCACGGCGAAGTTCAATATTGATTCTCATTCCTTCGCGGCTGGATTCATCTCCAATGTACGTAATACCGTCAATTTTCTTTTCCTTGACCAAATCCGCTATTTTTTCAATCAGGCGGGCTTTATTAACCAGATACGGAAGTTCCGTAACAATAATTCTGGACTTTCCATTTGGAAGTGTTTCGATATTGGTTACTGCGCGCACTTTAATCTTTGCGCGGCCCGTACGGTAAGCTTCCTCAATTCCTCTTCTTCCCAGAATGGTTGCACCTGTTGGAAAATCAGGACCTTTTACAATTTCCATCAATTCTTCAATGGAGGTCTCTCTATTTTCTAAAATACGATTATCAATAATCTTTACAACCGCTCCGATTACCTCCCTCAGGTTATGGGGAGGAATGTTTGTGGCCATACCTACTGCAATACCAGTTGTACCATTTACCAGAAGATTTGGATAACGGGATGGCAAAACGGTCGGCTCTTTTTCTGTCTCATCAAAGTTTGGCGCAAAATCTACGGTATCTTTATTAATGTCTGCCAGCATTTCCATGGAAATCTTACTTAAACGTGCTTCCGTATAACGCATGGCAGCAGCTCCGTCGCCATCCACTGATCCGAAGTTTCCATGTCCATCTACCAGGGGATAACGGGTAGACCATTCCTGAGCCATATTTACTAATGCCCCATAAATGGAACTGTCTCCATGAGGATGATATTTACCCATGGTATCACCAACGATACGGGCACACTTACGATGCGGCTTATCCGGACCATTGTTCAGTTCGATCATGGCATACAAAATTCTGCGCTGAACCGGTTTCAATCCATCTCTTACATCTGGCAGCGCTCTTGAAGCGATTACACTCATGGCATAGTCAATATAGGATTTTTCCATGGTCTTTTTTAAGTCTATGTCATGGACTTTATCAAAGATATTCGGTTCCATCTATTTTCCTCAACTTTCCTTAGATATCCAGAGTACCATATTTGGCATTAGCCTCAATAAACTCTCTTCTCGGCTCTACCTGATCTCCCATCAGGGTAGTAAAGGTCAGATCCACTTCTGAAGCAGTATCTTCATCCATGGTAACCCGGAGAAGAACTCTTCGTTCCGGATCCATAGTCGTTTCCCAGAGCTGTTCCGGATCCATTTCTCCCAAACCTTTGTAACGCTGGATTTTATTATTGGTGTCACGTCCGATTTCCTGAAGAATACTGTTTAACTCTGCATCACTGTAGGCATACCATACCTTTTTATTCTTCTCAATCTTATATAATGGCGGCTGAGCCAAATAGACATATCCCTGTTTAATCAGTTCTGGCATAAACCGGTATAAGAAGGTCAGCAGCAAAGTACTGATATGAGCACCGTCCACATCCGCATCCGTCATAATGATAATCTTATGATAGCGAAGTTTGGATATATCAAACTCATCATGAATACCAGTTCCAAAAGCTGTAATCATGGCTTTTATTTCTGCATTTCCGTAGATCTTATCCAGTCTTGCCTTCTCCACATTTAAAATTTTACCTCTAAGAGGCAGAATGGCCTGGGTAGCGCGGGAACGGGCAGTCTTTGCAGAACCGCCTGCAGAGTCTCCCTCTACAATGTAAATCTCGCAATTTTCCGGATTTTTATCTGAACAGTCAGCCAGTTTTCCAGGCAGAGCCATGCCTTCTAATGCTGTTTTTCTTCTGGTCAGTTCTCTGGCCTTTCTTGCAGCAGCTCTGGCTCTCTGGGCTAAAATAGACTTTTCGCACATCACTCTGGCTACAGAAGGATTCTGTTCCAGGAAATACGTAAGCTGTTCGCTTACAATACTGTCCACAGCTCCTCTCGCCTCGCTGTTGCCCAGCTTCTGTTTCGTCTGTCCCTCAAACTGCGGCTCCCCGATCTTTACACTGATAATGGCAGTTAATCCTTCTCGAATATCCTCACCAGAAAGGGCCGGTTCACTATCCTTTAACAGCCTGTTTTTCTTGGCATAATCATTAAATGTTTTCGTAAGGGCATTTTTAAATCCGGTTAAATGGGTTCCGCCTTCCGGAGTATTAATATTATTTACAAAGCTGTAAATATTCTCATTATAGGCGTCATTATGCTGCATGGAAACTTCAACATAAACCCCGTCTTTCATTCCTTCACAATAAATAACCTGATCATATAAAGCTGCTTTGCCCTTATTTAAATAAGTGACAAACTCCTTAATACCGCCCTCATAGTGGAAAGTTTCTGTTCTCTTTTCTTCCCGTTTGTCTTCTAACACAATTTTTAAGTTTTTAGTCAAAAATGCCGTTTCTCTTAAACGGATACGGAGAGTATCATAATCATAGACCGTCTCCTCAAAAATTTCCTTATCCGGGAGGAAGGTAACTTTCGTTCCATGCTCATCCAGAGAACATTCTCCGATTACCTTCAAAGGATACACAACTTTTCCGCGCTCATAACGCTGTTTATAAATCCTGCCTTCTTTGTAAATTTCAACTTCCAGCCACTCGGATAAAGCGTTTACTACAGAAGCACCAACTCCGTGAAGGCCTCCGGATACCTTGTATCCTCCACCGCCAAATTTACCGCCTGCATGAAGAATGGTAAATACAACCTCTACTGCAGGAAGGCCGGCTTTTTTCTGAATATCTACAGGGATACCCCTTCCATCATCTGTAACGGTGATAGAGTTATCTTCATTGATTTTGACATGAATCACATCACAAAATCCTGCCAGCGCCTCATCTACCGCGTTGTCTACAATCTCATAAACCAAATGGTGCAGTCCTCTGGATGAGGTGCTGCCAATATACATGCCAGGCCTCTTCCTGACCGCTTCCAGACCCTCTAAAATCTGGATTTGATCTGCTCCATATTCAGCGCTCATATAAATCCTCCTAACGGTTAATTCTCATTTACTACAGTTCCATCTATCACCTTAAATATTTTATCAAGCGGAAACCGGTTATTTACGAAATCATCCAGTCCCGTACAGGTAATCATTGTTTGAATGTGATGGATGCTGGACAGCAGCTGATTCTGTCTGCCGCCGTCTAACTCAGATAATACATCATCTAATAAAAGAATCGGATAATCTCTGACAATTTTCTTAACCAGCTCAATTTCTGCCAGTTTCAAAGACAGGGCAGCTGTTCTCTGCTGTCCCTGCGATCCAAATTTCCGGATGTCAACGTCATTAACAAAAAAACTGATATCATCCCTGTGGGGACCGGAAAGAGTTGTTTTCTGGCGGATATCCTGATCCCTGTTTTTTGCCAGCACCGCCTCAAATTCTCCTTGTTTTACATTTGGCTCATAGAGAATTTTAAGATTCTCTTTATTACCGGACAGCCTGTAATGAATATCCCGGATAATTTCATTTAACTGGGCAATAAATTCCATCCGGTATTCCATAACCTGATTGCCATAAGAAGCAAGCTGGGCATCCCACACATCCAGAGTTGGTTCATACTCCGGCTTAAATGCCAGTTCTTTTAAGAGTTTATTTCTCTGCACAACAATTCGATTATACTGAACCAGATCATGTACGTACAGCTTATTTAACTGGCAAAGTTCTAAATCGATAAATCTTCGCCGTTCAGCAGGCCCATTTTTAATAATATTTAAATCTTCCGGCGAGAAAAATACCACATTGGCAATCCCAAATAATTCACTGGCTTTGTGGATCGGAATTCCATTAATTGCAATTCCTTTTGCCTTATTTTTCTTTAAATGCATATCAATGCGATATGGGACTCCATCTTTTTCCAGATTCAGTTTAATATGTGCTTCCTCTTCTCCAAACCGGATAATCTCTTTATCCTTTGAACCTCTATGGGATTTTGTCGTACAGCACACATAAACTGCTTCCAAAACATTTGTCTTTCCCTGGGCATTGTCACCGTACAGAATATTGGTTCCACTGCTTAATTCCATATGTAGTTGTCCATAATTCCGGTAATTTAAAAGTTCAATCGATCGAATTATCATGCTTTGATCTGAAACTCACTTCCTTCATAGGAAACCACATCTCCATCTGTCAGCTTCTTTCCACGCTGATACTCTACCTGGCCATTTACCTGAACTTTTCCATCCTGAATGACCATTTTCGCTTCTACACCGGAATCTACCAGGCCAGCCAGTTTCATCGCCTGCCCCAGTTTGATAAACTCATCTCTGATTGTAACAGTTTTCATAGGTTTATCTTCTCCTTATTGTTATTTTTTTATCATTTTTGTCCGTCCATGTCAGACAGATGCTGCATTAAAATTCACAGGAAGGATTAAATAAATATAATGTTCTTCCTCATCCCGGATAAAGCAGGGTGATTTGGGATTCATCATATAAAGAGTAATTTCTTCATCATCAATCACTCTTAATGCATCGATTAAAAATCTTGGATTAAATCCAATCATAATATCTTTACCAGTCTTATGAATCAGAACCTGAGCATTCATCGTACCAAAACTGGAATTTAATTTTAAATTCATTTCAGTATCTGAAATCGTTAAAATTAAAGGTTTTTTATCATTTTCACGGATCAGGACAATCTTTTTATCCAAAACAGAATATTTCACATTTGTACCTTTCAATACAATCTAAAAATTCTTTCTTATTGATGGTTACTCTTGTCTCATAATCATTGGAAAGCATCTGATTGATCCGGAAATATTCGCCTTCGATTAAGCGGGATACCACAATTGTATTGTCGAATTCAAACATAATATGGTTCTGGCTAAAGGAGATTAGTACTTCTTTTTCATTATCCCCACTTAAAATTTTACTGATTTCACT
>URUX01000125.1 GCA_900551135.1 uncultured Clostridium sp. | reverse complement strand
TAACTGCTACTCTGGACGGGGAATCAGCCTATAAACATGCAAATTTCGTCATCATTGCAGCGCCCACCAACTATGACAGCAAGAAAAACTTCTTTGACTGCTCTGCTGTAGAGGCGGTCATCGAACTGGTATTAAAGACAAACCCAGAAGCAATGATGATTATCAAATCCACCATTCCCGTTGGATATACGGCTTCTGTGCGCAAAAAATACAATACCAGAAATATTATTTTCAGTCCGGAATTTTTACGGGAATCAAAAGCCTTATACGATAACTTATACCCATCCCGCATTATTGTGTCCTGTGATGAAGCATCTGCCGAAAAAGCCCATACCTTCGCCGCCCTTCTCCAGCAGGGCGCAGTAAAAGAAAACATTGATACTCTGTTTATGGGCTTTGCAGAAGCAGAAGCGGTCAAGCTGTTTGCCAATACCTATCTGGCTCTCCGCGTTTCTTATTTTAATGAATTAGATACGTATGCTGAATCCAAAGGATTAAACACACAGGAAATCATTAACGGAGTCTGTCTGGATCCCCGTATCGGAACCCATTACAACAATCCATCCTTTGGATACGGCGGTTACTGCCAAAAGATACCAAACAGCTGCTGGCAAACTTTGAAGATGTACCCCAGAACATGATGAGCGCAATTGTACAATCCAACCGTACCAGAAAAGATTTTATTGCAGACCGGGTACTGGAACTGGCCGGCGCTTATGAAGCAAACAGTTCCTGGGATGTTAACAAGGAAAAAGACGTTATCATCGGAGTTTACCGCCTTACCATGAAGAGCAACTCTAACAACTTCCGCCAGTCTTCGATTCAGGGCGTTATGAAACGAATCAAGGCAAAAGGCGCTACCGTTGTCATCTATGAACCAACGCTTCCAGCTGGATCTACCTTCTTTGGAAGCCGGGTTATTGGAGATTTAAGTGAATTTAAAACGGTTTCCCAGGCGATTATCGCCAACCGTTATGACAGCTGTTTAGATGATGTACAGGAAAAGGTTTATACCAGAGACCTGTTCCGCAGAGATTAATAAGGAGGAAATTATGGAGCAGCTTACTTTAACAAACAAAACAGTTTTTATCACCGGATCTGCCGGATTTATCGGCAGCAATCTGGTACTGGAATTATTAAAAACCCAGTCCCCTATCCATATCGTAGGAATTGACAATTTAAACGACTATTATGATGTAAACATCAAAACATGGAGACTGCGTGAAATTGAATCCTGCGCTGCCAGACATCCCGAATCTGCCTATACGTTTTACGAAGGCGATATTGCCGATAACGATCTGATTCAGAAAATTTTTGCAGAACACAAACCTCAATTTGTTGTGAATCTGGCTGCCCAGGCCGGAGTCCGTTACTCCATTATCAATCCGGATTCTTATATTCATGCAAATATTATCGGCTTTTATAATCTGCTGGAAGCCTGCCGCCATTCCTATGACAACGGAGCTGCCGGTGTAGAACACTTTGTCTATGCCTCCTCCTCTTCTGTATATGGAAGCAACAAAAAGGTTCCTTACAGCACCGATGATAAAGTCGATAATCCGGTTTCCCTGTATGCTGCAACCAAGAAGAGCAGCGAACTGATGGCTCATGCCTATGCAAAGCTTTACAACATTCCTTCTACCGGACTTCGTTTCTTCACCGTCTACGGACCTGCCGGAAGACCAGACATGGCCTACTTTGGTTTTACCAACAAACTGCTCAAAGGAGAAACCATCCAGATCTTTAATTACGGAAACTGCAAGCGTGACTTCACTTATATTGATGATATCGTAGAAGGCGTAAAACGAATCATGCAGGGCGCTCCAGAACGGAAAAACGGCGAAGATGGCCTTCCCATTCCGCCATATGCTGTTTATAATATTGGAAATAACAATCCGGAAAACTTATTAGACTTTGTCGATATCCTTCAGCAGGAACTGATTCGCGCCAAAGTTCTTCCAGAAGATTACGATTTTGACGCACACAAAGAACTGGTTGCCATGCAGCCAGGAGATGTGCCGGTTACCTATGCAGATACCACTCCATTAGAACGGGACTACGGTTTTAAACCCAGCACCAGCTTACGGGACGGGCTGCGGAAATTTGCAGAATGGTATAAAGAATTTTATCAGATTTAACTTTATTCCTGCTTATTTTTCAGGGGACTTATCCGATTTGGACGAGTCCCCTGTTTTCTTACTTCTTACTATCATCCAGTTGACTCTACTGGCATTTTTTAATCTATCATCCAGTTGATTCTACTGGTATTTTTTAATCTATCATCCAGTTGATTCTACTGGTATTTTTTAATTATGCTGCACATGGTCTCAAACTGCTCTTCCATCTCCTGCACCAGTCTGAACTGGGTTCTGGCGCGAACCAGATTGTGATCTGGATAAGCGGTTTTAAAATACACATCTCCCTGAAGGAAGTCCATCAGGAAGCGGATACCGCACTCATACGTCATCAAACGGGCGCCCCATGGCAGACTCTCTACTTCTGCCGGAGTAAGCACATCTCTTGCCATTTCCATATAGCCTTTTACGTAAAGTTCATACAGACCAATGTCAAAGTGCACCTTGCTTAAATCCTGTTCATCCTCTTCTGCTGTAGATGCACCAAAACGGATGGAATCTCCAAAATCATTGGCCGCAAGTCCCGGCATAATCGTATCCAAATCAATAATACAAAGGCCCTTTCCAGTATCTGCGTCAAACAGAATGTTATTAAGCTTCGTATCATTGTGGGTTACCCGGAGAGGCAGATTCCCCTCCTTCAACTGGTTCATCAATACGCCGCAGTCTTCCTTTCTTGCAAGGGCAAACTCAATCTCCGGACGGCAGAGACGGCCTCTGTTCTTTACATCTTTCTTTACTGCTGCTTCAAAATCACGGAATCGTTTTTCCGTATCATGGAACTTGGGAATGGTCTCATATAAACTTTCCGCAGGATAATCTCCCAGCTGCTTTAAGAAATGTCCAAAGCTTCTTGCAGACTGATAAAACTGCTCTGGATTCTCCACAAGCTGATAGCAGACAGAATTGGCAACATAATTTAAACAGCGCCATAGCTGGCCTTCATCATCTTCAAAATAGGTTTCCCCGCTTTTGGTTTTAATATAAGACAGGGTTTCTCTGTCCAGATCCCCACCCTCGCGGCGAATTACATCCCGAAGATATTCGGTCACGCCAAAAATATTTTCCATAACCTGAGACGGATTCTTAAATACATGAATATTTACCCGCTGAAGGACGTACAGCGGCTCGTCCGTTCCATCCTCTCCCGGCATATAGACCGCATAGGTTTCATTAATGTGGCCCTCTCCAAACGGCTTCACATAGCTGCACTGGGGGCCGAACCCAAATGCGTAAACTGCATCCTCCAGCGCACGGCTGTCCGCTCCTTCAATCTTCCTTCTGGTAGAAAAAACCACCTCGCCGGCTTCGATCTTTTTGCCGGATTCAATCTTACAATTGGCCTTTACAATGCTGCCAAGACAGATATGCGCACCGGCTCCTACCACAGAATCATGGTCTACTACCGCTCCGCTGTTAATCAGGGCAGCCCGTCCTATCTGTGTATGAGTATTGACAACCGCCCTCTGCATGATAAAGCATCCCGGTTCAATCACTGCACTTGGGCTGACTATTGCGGAAGGGTGTACGATAGCCGGTACTTCATATCCTTCCTTTAACAGTCTGTCTGTCCAGTACAAACGGGTATGATTATTGCCAAAAGCCGCTACTGCTGTCGTATATTCACTGTGCTTAATAATATAATCACAGCACTTTCCCACAACATCAGAGCCCTTAGCCGCATCATCCAGGAAGACCACGTTCTCATATCCAAGCTGCAACGCTGTTTCCTTTACCATCTGGCCAAAACCGCCAGCGCCCAGTATTAATAAATTTTTCATTTCAAACTCCCTATTATTTATCTTTTGAATATGAATTATTCAAATAAAGTATATCATATTGAACCAATAAATGGAATATGGAAATAAATATAGAACTCCTCTGTTATCGTATACTCGTTGATAAATTACCGAATCAGTAAGACTCTCTTTAAGAGGTTCTCTTAAAGTTCTCTTAGATTCCAATGCCATGGACGGCATTGGAACAGAATGGTTTGGCGGTGGAACCACCGCCGGATGTTCGTTCTATGTTGTTTCTATGTCGTTTCTATGTTATTTCTACTCTTTCTCAAAATGAAGGTACCGTTCTGCCTGTTCCATAAATGAAGGGATGGAATCTGCTTTGGCTGCCATCTTAAACAGGATTTTCAACTGTTCCAGATCTTCCAGGCCTTCAATCCTGTCCTGAAGCTTCTGGGGAATGTCTCCCAGTTCTTCCAGAAGTTCTAAAACAGATTCTTTTTTGGCCTCCAGCTTTCCCTCTTGAATTCCCTCCAGTCGTCCTTCCAGTCTGCCCTCCTGCTTTTCCTCTCTCAGCATCTCTTCGAAAATCATATAACGTCCTCCCATTTCCCGGTCAGCCTTGATTTCCCGAATGGTCTCCTGAAACCGTCTTACCAGCCCGTCTTCAAAATCCCCTTCGCTCTCCTCCAGATCTGCCGTTACAAACCGCAAAAACCTGACCAGTTCCGGTGAAACGTCTCCATCATTTTTTCCTCTGGTGTTTAGAAAAATCGTATGGCAGCCGTCATCCAGCTCCACCTCTTTGTCTTCCTCACATTCGCTTCCAAATGTATAACAGTAACGTTCCCTATCAAAGGGGTCAAAGTCGCAGACAAAGATTACAAAGCTGTCCGGTACTGTTTCATAGTCTTCCCCGCTTTCCAGCGCTTCCATGACCATCTGGCTGTGGTAATAGCGGCTCCGCTTTCCAAGAGCCTTTTTTCTTCGCATCTGCATTTCCACGTTATAGTGGGTATGGTTCTCATCCTCCGCATAAATATCCAGACGGACACCCTTATACTCCGGATGGTACACCATGCTCTTTTCCTTGCTTACCACCACGCGGGCAATGGGAAATCCCAGCACCATCTCCAGAAATCCCCTGCAGTTTTCTTCCACCTGCATAACTGCGCCAAATAAGAAGTTATCTTTAATCGTCAGGTCCTGTAACGTTTTTCGTTTCTTCATGCTTCCTCCAGTTCTACAGAGGAATTCTATGTGGTAAGTATAGCATGGTTTTTATGGAAAAGCTATGGGGATTTTCTGCTTTTCAAACGGGCTTTTTACGTATTCCATTCACGCCTTCCCAAATGAACTGTTATCGAAGGTACAGTGGGACAGAACCAGCCTTCCTAATTCTTCCTCCACACCATCTTGTTTACCACTCCGGTATAACTCTGGATAATCTTTACTACCTTGGTGCTGACGGTTTCCTCCACGTAATCCGGCACCGGTATTCCATAGTCCCCGTTCCGGTTCAGTTCCACTGCTGTAGCGACTGCCTGAAGCAGGGAGTTTTCATCAATTCCGGCCAGTACGAAGCAGGCCTTGTCCAGGGCTTCCGGCCTCTCAGTGCTGGTCCGGATACAGACTGCCGGAAACGGATGCCCCACGCTGGTAAAAAAGCTGCTTTCTTCCGGTAAGGTTCCGCTGTCGGACACCACTGCAAAGGCGTTCATCTGCAGGTGGTTGTAGTCATGGAATCCCAGCGGCTCATGCTGGATGACACGTTCATCCAGTTTAAAACCGGATTCTGCAAGGCGTTTCTTTGACCTTGGGTGGCAGGAATAGAGAACCAGCATGTCATATTGCTCTGCCATCTTGTTAATTGCGGTAAACAGGGACAAAAAGTTTTTCTCCGTGTCAATGTTTTCCTCCCTGTGGGCGGACAGAAGGATATACTTTTGGGGTTCCAATCCCAGCTTTTCCAGGATGTCCGACTGTTCAATCTCCCCAAGGTTCTGGTGCAGCACCTCCGCCATGGGGGAGCCGGTCACATACACCCGTTCCTTGGGAAGGCCGCATTCATGGAGATACTTTCTGGCATGTTCGCTGTAAGCCAGGTTGACATCGGATATGATGTCCACAATCCGGCGGTTGGTCTCCTCCGGCAGGCATTCGTCCTTGCAGCGGTTTCCGGCCTCCATGTGGAATATGGGGATATGCAGGCGCTTAGCTGCAATAGCAGACAGACAGGAGTTGGTATCCCCCAGGATCAGCAGGGCGTCTGGTTTTATCTGGTTCATCAGCTTGTAGGAGCAGTTGATGATGTTTCCCACCGTTGCCCCCAGGTCGTCCCCCACTGCGTCCATGTAGACTTCCGGATTTGCAATCTTTAAGTTTTCAAAGAAAATCCCGTTCAGGTTGTAATCGTAGTTCTGCCCCGTATGGGCAAGGATTACGTCAAAATACTTCCGGCACTTGTTGATAACTGCCGCCAGGCGGATGATTTCCGGCCTGGTTCCCACGATAATCAGCAGCTTCAGCTTCCCGTTTTCCTGAAAATGAATATCTGAATAATCAGTTCTGATTTCTGTCATCTTCCTCTTCCTCGTTTTCTGTATGAATCACTGGTTGTTCTGGTGCATGGTTCTTATACCGGTTCAAAAAAGGTATCCGGTTTTTCTTTATTAAAAACCTCGTTGCAGGTCATCACTGTCACCAGGTTTTCTGTTTCGCTTAAGTTCATGATGTTATGGGTCCAGCCTGGAATCATATGGACCGCCTCAATCTTTTCTCCGGAAACCTCAAATTCCACCACTTCCCCTGTGGTGATGTTCCGCTCCTGGATTAAGCCATGGCCGGACACCACAATAAACAGCTCCCACTTGCTGTTGTGCCAGTGCTGGCCTTTGGTAATTCCTGGACGGCTGATGTTGACAGATACCTGGCCGCAGTCTTCCGTATGAAGCAGTTCCGTAAAGGAACCCCTGCTGTCCTCATTCATGTTTAATTCATACTTAAACTTTTCCGCAGGAAGGTAGGTCAGGTACAGGGAATACAGCTTCTTTGCAAAAGAGCCTTCCGGCATCTTAGGCATCAGTAAGGTCTGGGGCTGCTGCTTAAATGTTTCCAAGAAGCCATTGACCGTGGCTCTATTGACTTTGGAATCGTTTTCGGAAATATAGATACCACAAAATATGATTCAATACCGATTGACTATAAAGATACATGGGGCGTTTTAATGCGGCGTGACGCAGAACTTGCCGAGAAAGAATTTATCACGGCAGAGGATTTAATG
>URUX01000124.1 GCA_900551135.1 uncultured Clostridium sp. | reverse complement strand
ACCACACCTCCCAAAAAATGTTTACGTTTTTGCAGAAAAATTATTCTCCCGCATGAGAAATACCGAGTATTTCAAGTTCTTTTTCGGTTAACCCGATTCCTCTTAGCATCAGCCGGTTTCCACGCAACACTTCAATGGAGTTGATACCCATGCCGCCCATCAGTTCTTTGATTTCGTGATTCCATGCCGTCATCAGATTCACCAGACGCTGTTTTCCTGTTTCAGGATTCAGTCTTTTTACCAGTTCTGGTCTCTGCGTTGCAATACCCCAGTTGCATTTACCGGTCTGGCAGGTCCTGCATAAATGACATCCGAGAGCCAGGAGGGCGGCAGTGGCCACATAGCAGGCGTCTGCTCCCAGTGCAATGGCTTTTATGACGTCTGCAGCACTTCGGATGCTTCCGCCGGCTACCAGGGACACATCATTGCGGATGCCTTCATCACGCAGCCGCTGGTCAACAGCCGCAAGGGCAAGTTCCACAGGAATTCCAACATTGTCCCTGATTCTGGTGGGAGCCGCTCCCGTACCGCCGCGAAAGCCGTCAATAGCAATGATATCGGCGCCGCTTCTTGCAATTCCGCTTGCAATGGCAGCAATATTATGTACCGCTGCAACCTTAACAATGACAGGCTTTTTGTATTCGGTGGCTTCTTTTAGTGAGAAGACAAGCTGGCGTAAATCCTCAATCGAATAAATATCATGGTGAGGCGCTGGAGAGATTGCATCCGATCCTTCCGGAATCATTCGTGTACGGGAGACATCTCCGACAATTTTTGAGCCAGGAAGATGACCGCCGATGCCTGGCTTTGCACCCTGCCCCATTTTAATTTCAATGGCAGCGCCTGCATTCAGGTAGTCTTCATGGACACCAAAACGTCCAGAAGCAACCTGGACAATGGTATTTTTACCGTAGCAGTAAAAATCTTCATGGAGACCTCCCTCACCAGTGTTGTAAAAGATCCCTAGTTCTGCAGCAGCCTGGGCAAGGGATTTGTGGGCATTGTAGCTGATGGAACCGTAACTCATGGCAGAAAACATAACAGGCATGGAAAGTTCCAGCTGGGGCGGCAGATTGTAATCCAGAGTTCCATTTTCTGCACGGCTTATTTTTTGAGGTTTCTTTCCCAGATAGACCCTGGTCTCCATCGGTTCCCGCAAGGGATCAATAGAAGGATTCGTTACCTGTGACGCATTGATTAAAATTTTATCCCAATAAATAGGAAAAGACTTCGGGTTTCCCATAGATGAGAGAAGAACGCCGCCGCTGTTTGCCTGCTTGTAGATTTCTTTCATGGTATCGCTCTGCCAGTTGGAATTTTCCCGAAGAGAGCAGTCGGTTTTTACAATTTTCAGAGCCCTGGATGGGCAGAAAGAAACGCATCGCTGGCAATTGACACATTTTGTCTCATCTTCAATCATAATGCCCCGTTGTTCATCGTAGCTGTGGACCTCATTGGCACACTGGCGTTCGCATACACGACAGACTGTACAGCGGTTTTCGTTTCGGATCACTTCAAACTCCGGATAGATAAATTCGATACCCATTAATATGCACCTTCCTTTACTTTTACAATGACAGGTTCCCCACCGGCAGGAGACCAGATATTTTCTGCATCTGGCTCCATCGTCCGGATGGCGGCTTCCTCGCTGGCAATGAAGATTTTGTCGCCTTTTTCGCCGATTACCATGGAACGGAGTTTCAGACGGTCATTGAGAGCCATCAGTCCCCCTTCAAAACCGAAAACAATGGAAAAGGGACCGGTAATCAGCAGGCTCGAAAACATGGTTCTCAGATAGGTGTGTTTCTTCTGGTCTTCCAAATCTGTTTTGGAAGCAATGGTACTCCAAAACGGCGCTGCAATGACACTTGCGGCTTCGCCAAGAGTCAGTCCCTGTACACGGAGCAGATAATCCATAATATAAGTGATTACTTCCGTATCGGTCTGAAGGGTGCATTTATAGCCGAACATTTCGATAAACCGGCGGTTGGCATCATAGGAAGAGATTTCCCCGTTGTGTACAATGGAGTAGTCCAGCAGCGTAAACGGGTGCGCACCGCCCCACCAGCCAGGTGTGTTTGTAGGATAACGGCCATGAGCCGTCCAGGAGTAGCCTTCATATTCTTCCAGTCTGTAAAAAATGCCCACATCTTCCGGAAATCCTACCGCCTTAAATGTCCCCATATTTTTACCGCTGGAAAAAACATAGGCGCCAGACAGTTCAGCATTAATTTTCATCACTGTCTGGGCAATAAATTCTTTTTCGTCCTGCTGCAGAGAGACAAGAACAGATTTTAAAGGAGTAACAAAATATCTCCAGATAATCGGTTCATCTGTAATTGCCGGAAGCTTGCGGGTCGGGATGACTTCGGACTGTACGATTTCAAAACGCTCTTTTAGGAAAGTTTCACATTCCTTACGGGTGCTGCGGGAATCAAAAAACATATGTAATGCATAGAATTCTTTATATTCAGGATAAATGCCATAACCGGCAAAGCCGCCGCCCAGTCCGTTGGAACGGTCGTGCATGGGTTTCATGGAATTTGTGATCATTTCACCGGACATTCTGTTTCCGTCTTTGGAAATTACCGCTGAAATTGCACAGCCAGAAGGAATTCTTACCTGACCTTCAATCTTCATACATATTACACCTTCCTCTCAAAATAAATAAAAAAAGCAAAGACGTCCATTTTTCAGGCAGAGATAATTCTGCTGTAAAAATGAACGCCCTTGCTCATATTCACTATTTATACAGCGGTTGGTAAGGTTTGTCAAGAAGGTTTGTCAGGAAAAAATCAGAGAAAAAAGGCTTGACAAATGATTTTTCAAGGTGTATTATCCCACACATAAAGGCAAGGGCGTCTTTGAGATGGGTTCTCAGAGACGTTTTTTCTTTTATAAAATTTCATTGAAATGTAATTTAATTCAAAGGGCAAGGACGTCTTTTATGGTACACGAAAGGTGCTGTGAAAGGCAGCCTTGCCTTTTTATTTTCAAATTTCTATTACAGGAGAGGAGTGCCGTTATGAAAAAGGTATCAGATTTTTTTGGATGTAATGTATTCGATGACAGAGTGATGAAAGCAAAACTGTCATCGAAGGTGTACAGATCCCTGAGAAAAACCATTGATGAAGGTGCAAAGCTTGATATCAGCGTGGCAAATGCCGTTGCTGCCGCTATGAAGGACTGGGCAGTTGAAAATGGAGCGACACACTATACACACTGGTTTCAGCCCCTTACTGGTGTAACTGCAGAAAAGCATGACAGCTTTATTTCTCCATCACCGGACGGTGGCGTGATTATGGAGTTCTCAGGAAAAGAACTGATTAAGGGAGAACCGGATGCATCTTCCTTTCCTTCCGGCGGACTTCGTGCCACCTTTGAAGCAAGAGGATATACAGCATGGGATCCAACTTCATATGCATTTATAAAGGGAAAGACTTTATGTATTCCGACGGCATTCTGTTCGTATGGAGGCGAGGCGCTGGATAAGAAAACACCGCTTCTCCGATCCATGGAAGCTTTAAATAAGCAGGCGATGCGAATTCTCCATTTGTTTGGAAATGAGGATGTAAAATGTGTCCGCACTTCAGTGGGGCCGGAACAAGAATACTTCCTTATTACAAAGGAAATGTATGAACAGAGAAAGGATCTCCGATTTACAGGACGTACTCTTTTTGGTGCAAAGCCGCCAAAGGGACAGGAAATGGATGATCATTATTTTGGGGTGATTAAGCCAAGGGTAGCTGCTTATATGGAAGAATTGAACGAGGAACTCTGGAAACTGGGGATTCTGGCAAAAACAGAACACAACGAAGTAGCTCCGGCGCAGCATGAACTGGCTCCTATCTATACCACAACCAATATTGCAACAGACCACAACCAGCTGACTATGGAAATCATGCAGAAGGTAGCTGCAAAACACGGTCTGGTATGCCTTCTTCATGAGAAGCCCTTTGCCGGAGTCAATGGAAGCGGCAAGCACAACAACTGGTCTCTGGCAACGGATAAAGGGGTAAATCTCCTGTCTCCGGGCGAAACGCCTTACGAAAATGCACAGTTCTTATTGTTCCTGTGTGCAGTGATTAAAGCAGTGGATGACTACCAGGATCTGCTACGGCTTTCCGTGGCAACTGCCGGAAATGACCACAGACTTGGAGCCAATGAAGCGCCTCCTGCAGTCGTATCCATCTTCCTTGGAGATGAATTAAACGGGGTGCTGGAAGCAATTGAAGCGGATACCCCATATGCTGGAGCAGAAAAAACGCAGATGAAGCTTGGAGTAAACGTGCTTCCTAAATTCAACAGGGATACCACAGACCGTAACCGGACCTCCCCGTTTGCATTTACTGGAAATAAATTTGAGTTTCGGATGCTGGGTTCATCCAATAGCATTGCCTGCGCCAACATTATGTTAAACAGCGCAGTGGCAGAAAGCCTGGAGATTTATGCGGACAGGCTGGAAAAAGCAGAGAATTTTGAAAGCGCGCTCCATGAAATGATTCGAAAGACGATTAAGGACCATAAGCACATTATTTTCAATGGAAATGGTTATGACGACACATGGATCAAAGAGGCAACGGAGAAGAGAGGACTTCTCAATTACCGGACGACACCGGACTGTATGCCTCATCTTCTGGATGAAAAAAATGTGCGTATGCTGACGTCTCATAAGGTATTTTCAGAGGCAGAATTGAAATCCAGGTGCGAGATTATGCTGGATAACTACTGCAAGGCAGTGCTGATTGAGGCGAACACCATGATTGATATGGCTAAAACAGAAATTGCTCCGGCGGTAAGCGGATATGTGCGGGAACTTGCCAATACGGCGCTTGCAAAGAAGTCTATAGAGGGTTCGATTTCCTGCAGCTATGAGACCAGTCTGCTGAAGAAGCTGGCAATTCTGGAAGATCAGATCATGATTAAGTCTGAGGAATTGGGAGAAGCAGTGATGCAGGTTCAGGGTATCGAGGATATTACAGAAGAGTCTTATATGATTCGGGATATTGTTTTAGGTAAAATGGGAGAACTTCGGGTTGTCTGCGACAGCGCAGAAACCCTGACGGCAAAGAAATACTGGCCGTTTCCAACCTATGGGGATATTCTGTTCAGTGTAAAATAATTCCCGGTGAAAACTCTGGAACATATAATGATACGGAAAGAAGGAATGTTTATGACCTACAGTGCAGTTAACACAATTTGGGTGCTGATTGGAGCAGCGCTGGTATTCTTTATGCAGGCAGTCTTAAGTTTACAAAAATCGAGATTATATGCAAGGAAGCGAAGTTTGAAACTCTGAAAACCGCAATGATGAAGCTGGGGATTACAGGCATGACCGTATCCCATGTGTTGGGTTGCGGCGTACAGAAGGGAAAGCCGGAGTATTACCGAGGCGTACAGGTAGAAGCCAATCTGCTTCCAAAGGTACAGGTGGATATAGTGGTCAGTGCGATTCCGGTGCGCAAGGTTATTGAGACTGCGAAGAAGGCTTTGATGCATTACAGGATGTAGAGTAAAACGGAAAAACGGAATATTGTAAAGGCATTTGAGAAAAGAAAAGTAATGCAGGGAATCACTTACAGAGAGTGTGGAATGGTGAGATCCACGCAGCAGAGCACTTGCCCTATAGAATGCTGAATTACTTAGAATTAAGGAGGTACTTTCCTATGTGTTCCATTATGGGTTATTGCAGCCGCAGTGCGGTTCTTAGTAGTTTTATGGAAGGATTTCAAAAGACCATATCAAGGGGACCAGATGACAGCAGAGTGGTTGAAACAGGTGGTGGGATTCTTGGATTCCACAGATTGGCCATCATGGGACTGACTCCATCGGGAATGCAGCCCTTTAAGCTTGGAAAAAGCTATGTGGTCTGCAATGGAGAAATTTATGGGTTTGAGAAGCTGAAGAAAGAACTGTCAGAAAAATATACATTTGCGAGTGATTCCGATTGTGAGATTCTGCTTCCAATGTATCAGGAATATGGTACCGATATGTTTGCCATGCTGGATGCTGAATTTGCCTGTATCATCTATGATGGGGAGGCTGGTGAGTTTATCGCGGCACGGGATCCCATTGGAATCCGTCCATTGTATTATGGATATGATGACGATCATGCCATTGTGTTTGCCAGTGAAGCCAAAAACCTGACAGGACTTACCGATAAGATCATGCCGTTTCCGCCAGGACATTATTATAAAGGCGGTCAGTTTATCTGCTACTGTGATATAGCGGGAGTTGATGCAGTCTGTCAGGATGATTTGGAAACGGTCTGCAGAAATATTCATGATAAACTGGAGGCAGGTGTGGAGAAACGCCTGATAGCAGATGCAAAGGTCGGTTTTCTGCTTTCCGGCGGTCTGGACTCTTCTCTGGTGTGCGCCATTGCAGCAAAAAAGAGCAGAGAACCGATTAAGACCTTTGCCATCGGCATGAGCGAGGACGCCATTGACTTAAAATATGCACGGCAGGTGGCAGATTATATAGGAAGTGACCATACAGAGGTTTATATGACGCCGGAAGACGTTCTGTCCTCTCTGGAGACCGTGATTCAGCTGCTGGGAACCTATGATATTACGACAATCCGCGCATCCATAGGAATGTATCTGGTGTGTAAGGCAATCCACAGCCAGACGGATATCCGTGTCCTTCTGACAGGGGAAATTTCCGATGAATTATTTGGCTATAAATATACAGACTTTGCACCAGATGGGAAAGCGTTCCAGAAAGAATCCCAGAAACGGATCCGGGAACTGCATATGTATGATGTTCTGCGGGCAGATCGCTGTATTTCTGTAAACTCCCTGGAAGCAAGAGTCCCCTTTGGGGATTTGGATTTTGTGAAATATGTGATGGCAGTAAATCCAGAATTGAAGATGAATACTTATGGAAAAGGAAAATATCTGCTTCGCCATGCCTTTGAACAGGGAGGTTACCTGCCGGATACAATCCTTTGGAGAGAGAAAGCTGCATTTTCAGACGCAGTAGGTCATTCTATGGTAGATTATCTGAAAGAATATGCAGAAAGTAAGTATACGGATGAAGAATTTAAAAATAGATGTAAGCGCTACACCCATGCAAGGCCATTTACAAAGGAATCTTTATTATATAGAGAGATTTTTGAAATATATTATCCAAAACAGGCAGAGATGGTGACAGATTTCTGGATGCCAAATAAAGAATGGGAAGGCTGCAACGTAAATGATCCTTCGGCAAGGGTGCTGTCTAAC
>URUX01000123.1 GCA_900551135.1 uncultured Clostridium sp. | reverse complement strand
GATATCGCAAAGAAGAAATCCCGCAATTAATTGAAAAGTATCTGGACGAACATTAATTTTATTGTTTCCCGGGAAATACTTCGACTTTTCTCTCCCATTTATGCAAAACCATTTCCCAGGAAATAGCTTGTTATCCATCATTCCTGTATAAGATAAGGAAGGAGTCTGTGTAATGAATCAAAACACTGAACTGATGCAAGGCGGTTCTATAATGGAACTTCCTGTGCTGGAGATAAAAAACGTTCATAAAAAATATCTGTCCCACTCCGTTTTGGAAGGAGTAGGCTTTTCCATTCCAAGAGGAAAGATTGTTGGTTTGCTGGGACCAAATGGATGTGGAAAAACCACCATCCTGAAATTGATATCTGGTCTGCTGCAATTAGATGAAGGTGAAATCCGAATTAACGGAATCTGTCCGGGTCAACAAACAAAGTCCATGATTTCCTATCTGCCGGATCGGATGTATTTCGCGGACTGGATGCGGGTAAAAGATATGGTGAAACTGTTTGACGATTTTTATCAGGATTTCCGGAAGGAGACGGCCATTGGCATGCTGAATCAGCTGGGAATCAGACTGGATGACCGGATGAAAACCCTGTCAAAGGGAACGAAGGAAAAAGTGCAGCTTGTGTTGGTTATGAGCAGACAGGCAAAATTGTATATTTTAGACGAGCCGATTGGCGGCGTCGATCCGGCAGCCAGGGATTTTATTCTGCAGACGATTTTAAGCAACTATTCTGAGGACGCATCGGTTCTGATTTCCACCCACCTGATTTCTGATGTGGAAAAGGTGCTGGATGAGGTGATTTTCTTAAAGGAAGGATGTATGGTGCGCCAGGACAGCGTGGATCACATTCGCGAAACAGAAGGAAAGTCTGTGGATCAGCTGTTCCGCACTATTTTTGCATACCATGAGTCAGATTTCCAGCCAGACTTAAATGAAGAGAACGTCAGATAGGAGGAAAATGATGTTTAGAAAATTAGTAAAATACGAATGGTCTGCCATGATACGGAGCATGGCACCGATTTATGGGGCAGCCATTGCTGTCTCGGTATTAAATTCGCTGTTTCTCAATATGATGGTAGAAGGAGACGGCCTTATTGCCAGATTTTGGGAGTGGCTGACAACGTATTTTGGCGGAATCGTAGTATTTTTATATATTGCCGTGTTAGCAGTTCTGTGTGCCTACACCTGTGTCATCACAATTCAGCGCTTTTATAAGGGACTGTTAGGCCGGGAAGGATATCTGATGTTTACCCTGCCGGTAAAAAACTGGCAGCTGGTTTTTTCGAAAGCCCTGGTGTCCTTTTTAATTGGAATGCTGTCTATGGCGGTTGCAGTGCTCTGCATTGGAACGCTGGGAGGATTTCAGTTTTTTAAAGCTTTCATTATGGCTCCGGGAGTTATCAGAGAACTGCTGGTTCAGGCTTTTGCCTATGATCAGAACTTTTCTGTCCAGATGCTGCTGTTTTGTGGGGAACTGCTGCTGGCGTTTTTCATTGCTTATTTTGCTTCGATATATCATGTATATTTTGCAGTTAGTCTGGGACATATGGCAAAGAATCACAGGGCCTTTTTGTCAGTGGTCTGGTATATTGTGATTTCTTCTGTATTAGGATTCCTGACCGTAACTGGAATCGATAAATTTTCTGTTTTTATGGACAGGTTTCAGTTTGCATATGGAGGAATTCATGTGCTGGGAATTGCAATGATTCTCTCCCAGCTGGCAGAAGCGGTTCTTCTTGCCCTGGGAACCGGATGGATTTTAAAGAGAAAACTGAATCTGGAATAGACCGGACTGCCAGAAAATAAAAACAACGTCTTTGCAGCCCCATATTTTTTGAAAAAAAGCACATACTAATGGCGGATTGAAATTGTAAATAAGGAGGCCAGAACGGTAATGGGCGAAAATTATGAAATTGTGTCGGTAAGAGGACGGGAAATTTTGGATTCCAGAGGAAACCCTACGGTAGAAGCGGAGGTAGAACTGGGATGTGGTGCTGTTGGCAGGGCATCCGTCCCCTCCGGAGCTTCTACCGGAACTTTTGAGGCCGTAGAACTCCGGGATCAGGAAAGCCGCTATCTGGGAAAAGGGGTTTTAAAGGCAGTCGAACATGTAAATACGGTTCTGGCCGAACAGCTGCTGTTTGAAAATGGACTGGATCAGAGGCGGATAGACCGGATTTTAGCGGCAGCAGACGGGACAGAAAATAAAGAAAAACTGGGAGCCAATGCAATTTTGGCAGTATCCCTGGCAGCAGCCAGAGCCGGGGCTTTGGCAGTGAATCTGCCGTTATACCGGTATCTGGGCGGCGTAAATGCATGTCAGTTGCCAAGGCCTATGATGAATATTTTAAATGGCGGAAAACATGCAGATAACACCGTGGATCTTCAGGAATTTATGATTGCTCCCTGGAATGCCAAATCCTTTTCAGAAGGACTTAAAATATGTACCGAGGTGTACCATACCTTAAAGAAACTGCTGGCTGGGAAAGGATACTCTACAGGAGTCGGGGATGAAGGAGGGTTTGCTCCTGATTTAAAGGATGCAGAGCAGGTACTGGATTGTCTGATGGATGCAGTCACGCTGGCCGGCTACCAGCCGGGAGAGGATATCCGTTTTGCTTTAGATGCCGCTTCCTCCGAATTATATGATAAGGAAAGCGGATATTATATATTCCCTGGAGAAAGCAAGATGAAGGGAAAACAGGTGCGGCGTTCTTCTTCGGAAATGGTACAGTATTATAAAGAACTGACTGCAAAGTACCCGATTTTTTCCATAGAAGACGGGCTGTGGGAAGAAGACTGGGAAGGCTGGAAGATGCTGACCTCAGCTCTGGGTTCTTCTGTCCAGCTGGTAGGAGACGATCTGTTTGTAACCAATACCCGGCGGCTGAAAAAGGGAATTGACATGGGAATTGCCAATGCCATTTTAGTAAAGGTAAATCAAATCGGCACATTAAGTGAAAGCTTTGATGCGGTTCGGATGGCAAAAGACGCTGGATATGGAGTGATTATTTCCCACCGTTCCGGTGAAACGGAAGATTCGATGATTGCAGATTTAGCAGTTGCGTTAAACGCAGGACAGATTAAAACAGGAGCGCCCTGCCGTTCTGACAGGGTATCCAAATACAATCAGCTTTTGAGGATAGAAGAAGATTTTTAGGCTTTTTTTGCGTACAAAAATGGGCATAGGGCTGTTAAACGTTGACAAATTTGGAACATAGACTTATAATCCTGTAGTGACTATGACATCTAAAGGAGTACTTGTAAGTGAGTTATAATACAAATAGAGTGAGTTGTTAGGAGGAAAAGTATTATGGCAACAAAAAGGACAACGAAAGCTGCAGCACCTAAGGCAGTTAAAGAAGTAAAAGAAGAAGTAAAGGCAGTTGAGACTCAGGCAGTTCCGGCACCAAAGGCTGAGCCGGCAGTTGAGAAAGAAGTAAAAGAAGAAGTAAAGAAGGCTGCCAAGCCTGCTCCAAAGAAAACTCCTGTAAAGAAAGAAGTAAAAGCAACCGTTGTATTCCAGTATGCTGGCAAAGAAGTCGTTGCAAAAGAGATTTTAGCAAAGGCTCAGGCAGCTTACGCAGAAACTCATAAGGATACCGAGATCGAGACCATCGAACTGTATGTAGTAGCAGAAGAGAATGCTGCATATTACGTAGTAAATGGTGACGCAAATCCAGAGTTTAAAGTAGAACTGTAATTAAACCATTTCACAGGAGGGCTGCTGCAGAATGAAAAAAGGTTCATTTTGCGGCAGCTTTTTTCATTTTACAGGAAACCAGGTACTGGATGCAGATGGAACAGGAAAGTAGGAGTTGCACAGATGATTGGATTACCAAGGGCCTTTACAGAACGGATGAAAGGACTTTTAAGTCCGGAAGAATATACGGCTTTTATAGAAAGCTATGAAAAAGAGAGAACTCAGGGACTTCGGATAAACCCCTTAAAAACAGAGTGCGGAAAGGAACTGGCAGCCAGACAGTTTCAGCTTGAAAAGATTCCCTGGACCAGGGATGGTTATTATTATCAGGGAAGCCAGAGGCCGGGAAAGCATCCGTACCACGAAGCAGGGCTGTATTACATTCAGGAACCCAGCGCCATGGCAGTGGCAGAATTTGCTGCACCTGAGCCGGGAGAATGGGTATTGGATTTATGTGCGGCTCCAGGGGGAAAGAGTACGCAGCTGGCTGGAAAAATGATGGGAAAAGGGGTTTTGGTAAGCAATGAAATTCACCCTTCCAGAGCGAAGATTTTATCTCAAAATATGGAGAGGATGGGAATTGGAAACAGCATTGTTACCAATGAAGATTCAGAAAAACTTGCCGGACGGTTTGGCCCCGTCTTTGATAAAATCGTGGTAGATGCCCCCTGTTCCGGAGAAGGGATGTTCCGGAAAGATGAGCAGGCCCGGCTTCAGTGGAGCCCTGACCATGTGAAAGCCTGTGCTTTGCGTCAGGCAGAGATTCTGGATAATGGGGCGGCCATGTTAAAGCCGGGAGGCCGTCTGGTCTATTCTACCTGTACCTTTGCACCAGAAGAAAATGAAGAAACCATCCGAAGCTTTTTACAGAGACATCCGGAATTTCAGGTGGAAAAGCCGGAAGTATCCTGGGAGGGATTTTCTGAAGGCTGTCCTCAGTGGAGCGCAGAACCAGAGGATGCACAGAAAAAACATCTGGAAGATACGATTCGTATCTGGCCTCATAAAACCGGAGGGGAAGGGCACTATATGGCAGTGCTGAGAAAGCAGGCAGCATTGGAAACGCCGCTGGAGAACGAGAACAAAAGGGTGGGGAACAAGCTTTCCCAAAACAGGCAGGAAGCGAAAAAAACTCAAAATAAAAAGGAACAAACCCTGGACAGGATTCAGCGCAGCACGCTGGAAACGTTTCTGACGGAGACGCTGACAGCAGAAAAGGCTAAGGAATTTCTCAGCCGTCCATGGGAAGACTGGATGCTCTTTGGAGAGCAGCTGTACCTTCTTCCGGAAGGAGCCATGGAACAGCTGGGAAAAAAGGGAATAGACGGCCTGCGGGTATTAAGGGCAGGACTTCATATAGGAACCTTTAAGAAAAACAGACTGGAACCCTCTCATGCTCTGGCGCTGTTTCTTCGTCCGACAGAAGTAAAAAGCTGTCGGGATATGAGGATTTCGGATGAAGAGGGATATGAGGAAGCAGTCAGCTATTTAAAGGGAATGTCCCTTTCGCTGAAAGGCGAAACAGGCTGGACGCTGGCAGCTGCAGACGGCTGTTCCCTGGGCTGGGCAAAGCAGGCAGGGAACACCCTGAAAAATCACTATCCAAAAGGACTTAGATGGGCTTCCTAGCAGTTTCATAATAAGAGGGAAATAATTCCCTGATATCATCAGGCACCGGTGCAGTAAACTGCATGGGTGCTTTTGTAATTGGATGAAAAAACGTAAGTTTCCAGGCGTGGAGGGCCTGCCGCTGGATTTTGGAAAAATCTGGATTGTAGAGAAAATCACCTGGCAGAGGATGGCCGATGTAACGAAAATGAACCCGGATTTGGTGAGTCCGTCCGGTTTCCAGCCGGATACGGGCCAGGGACAGATCAGATACCGGATCGTAGGTCAGCCGTTCATAGTGAGTACAGGCCGGTTCACCGCAAGAAAAGTCTACGGTACGCTCAATTACAGAATCAGATACCCGGCTGATAGGGGCATCAATGGTGCCGGAGGCAGGGAGGAAGCCGGAGGCTGCAGCCAGATATTCTTTTTCAATCAGGCGCTGCTGAACCTGACTGGAAAGCAGACAGGCGCTGATCATATTTTTAGCAATCACCAGAAGTCCGGTGGTATCCCGATCCAGACGGCTGATGGCACGAAAAACAAAGGGTTCTCCTTTTTCCCTGAAATACCAGGAAAGGCCGTTGGCCAGAGTGTCATCATGGTGCCGTAAAGATGGATGGACAGCTAAACCGGCAGGCTTATTGATAATCATGAAATCCTCGTCTTCATATAAGACAGAAAACGGGATGTGGACAGGTTCAATGGACAGGGAGGAGACAGCTTCCGTATAGTTGATAGTGAGAAGGTCGCCTTCTGCCAGGGGAGTGAGAGCCAGTACAGGAATACCGTTTAACAGAATCCCGCGATCTGTGCGTTTTAAAGAAATCATAATATGATTGGACAGTCCTTCTTTTCGGAGAAACTGTTCTGCAGTAAGTCCTGCCTGTTTACTGGTAATCTCATAAGAAATCGTTCTGGTTTTCATGGCTGTTTTTGTCCTTATTTAAATGTTTCTGTTTTCCTGCCGCATGATCTGCAATGGCATTGCTGCTTAGAAAGCTGGCCCGTTTAATGCTGTCTACTCCGAAGCGGGTGCGGATTTGGTCAATGGCTTTTTCAAAATCCCGTTTCTTCTGATCCTGGGCAGTATCAAAAAAATTCAGCTGGCTTACGCCGTCTTCTGCGATTTTGGTGGTGCGGACGCCCATAAGGCGAAGGGGAGTAAAATCCCAAAATTCCTCCAGGAGCTGACAGGCCTTTTCATAAAGCTGGGATGTAGAGTCAGTAGGTGAGAGAAGGGAAGCCTGATGGGACTGGGTACGGAAATCCCAGGTCTTTAATTCTACGCAGACACAGCTGCACAGGACATGATCTGCTCTTAATCTGGCGCCTACCGTTTCGCAAAGAGACAACAGAACCTGTCTGGCTGTCTCCAAATCGGAAACATCCCTGGATAAGGTCAGGCTGTTGCCGTAGCCTTTATTGACCGGTTCCCGTTCTCCTACAGGGGAATCGTCGATGCCATTGGCATACTGATGAATCAAAACCGCATACTTCTCTCCGAAATGGGGTTTTAAAAATCTGGGATCACAGGCAGCCAGCTGTCCGATGGTGTGAATCCCCAGAGAAGCCATCCGTTTTTCCGCAGAACTGCCGACAAAAAACAGATCCCGTACCGGAAGAGGCCAGAGTTTTTCGGGGATTTCATGGAAATACAGGGTATGGCATTTATCCGGTTTTTCAAAGTCGGAAGCCATCTTGGCTAACAGTTTGTTGGGGGCAATGCCGATATTGACAGTAAAGCCCAGTTCGCGGCTGATGCGGTTTCGGATCTGCGTGGCAGTATCTAAGGGAGAACCAAACATGCCGGTCTTGAGCTGGCTGCCGGTGAGACAGGAATGAGAGGTCCTTCAAAGGCCGGTGTGCGGTCCTGCCGGATGCCGCGGTGTCGGCAGACTTGTTTTTCCAGGCAAAGGAGGAAGGTCCTGTGTACCAGGCTCTGTATCGCAAATGGCGGCCCCGCACCTTTGACGATGTGGTGGGCCAGTCT
>URUX01000122.1 GCA_900551135.1 uncultured Clostridium sp. | reverse complement strand
GGGTTCCGCCCATAGCTGGATAGCCACACAGGTTTTCGGTCTGTAAAGCTACCGGGATTCCCAAACGGGTTTCTTCCACAAAATAGTGCTGGATTTCGTTGCTGATCTGGGCGATTTTAACCGGATCAGCAAGACCGACCAGAGAATACTGGGTAAAGCGGCCATGACCGTCTGGGAAATTTTCTTTTAAAACTTCTTTAATCGTCCGTCCGTCTGCTAAAACGTTCATAGGAAGATCGCCGCAAAGCTGGGCGGCCTTTTCTTCTAGTGTCATTCGGGACAGAAGATCCTCTACACGTTCCTGTACGGGTTTTGTTGAATCTTTGTACAACTCCATGAAAATGTCCTCCTCAATTAAAATAGCGTTCATATTTTTTATTTAGTATATCAGGGAAAAAGATAGAAGTCAATTATTTAATTAAATTAATTAAAAAATATAATAATTAAGACGCACGAGAAATAAAAAAAGAAAAACGTTGAGAAATTGTATTAATTAAGATGGTTTCTTTTTAAATTCTCATAAGGCAGGCATTACATTTACAAAAAAACAGAGAAAACACGGAAAAACGTTCAACGCAAAAAATACAGCAAACGTTTGGGTAAAAAGTTCCCCCTTTTTGCTGTGAAATGTGCTAAAATAGAACCATAGTAAAAACCAGAGTATGTGAAAATGCTGAAAACACAATCAGGAAAAGGAGGGTGATACCAATGGCAGAGAATGTATTGGTAGTTCATGGAGGCGGCCCTACAGCGGTGATTAATTCTTCCCTGTACGGCGTGTTGGAAGAAGCAAAGGCGAGCGGCAGAATCGATAAGGTTTACGGCGCTATGGGAGGAAGTGAAGCAATTTTTAAAGAGAGGTTTTTTGATTTGCTTCAGTTCCCGGAGGAAAAACTGAAACTTCTTCTGGAGACTCCGGCAACTGCTATCGGCTCTTCCCGCTATGCAATGGAAGAAGAAGATTATAAGGCTATGCCGGCGATTTTTAAGAAATATGATATTAAATATGTTCTGTTAAATGGCGGCAACGGCACAATGGATACCTGCGGCAAGATTTACCATGCCTGCGAGGGCCAGGGAATTAATGTAGTAGGAATCCCCAAGACCATTGATAATGATATTGCCATTACAGACCATACTCCTGGATACGGCAGTGCGGCCCGCTACATTGCAGCAACAACTGCAGAAGTAGGTGTGGATGTAAAATCCCTTCCGATTCATGTCTGCGTTATTGAAGCAATGGGACGGAATGCAGGATGGATTACAGCGGCTTCTGCCCTGGCAAGAAAAAATCCGGGAGATGCTCCTCATTTGATTTATCTTCCAGAGTTCCCGTTTAATGAAGAAGAATTTTTGGAAGATGTAAAGAAGCTGTATGACAAGCTGGGCGGTGTCGTAGTAGTAGCCAGCGAAGGCTTGAAGGATGAAAAAGGCGAACCCATTGTTCCTCCGATTTTCAAAAGCGGAAGAGCAACGTATTATGGAGATGTCAGCGCCCATCTGGCGAATCTGGTTGTCAAGAAGCTGGGCATTAAGGCCAGAAGTGAGAAGCCGGGTATCTGCGGCAGGGCTTCCATCGCATGGCAGTCTCCGGTAGACAGAGACGAAGCAGTTCTGGCAGGACGGGAAGCGCTGAAAGCTGCCATGAACGGCGAAAGCGGAGTGATGATTGGCTTTATCAGAGACGAGACAGAAGACGGTTCCTACAAGATTCACGTAGAGCGGATCCCGATCGAACAGGTAATGCTGTATGAGAGAGTGATTCCGGAGTCTTACGTAAATGAGAGAAGAAATGACGTTACCGAAGAGTTTGTAAACTGGTGCCGTCCTTTAATCGGACCGGAATTAAGAGATTTTATTGATTTTAATGATTACTATAAGGAGGATGATAAGGAATGAAACACATTTTCCTGAACCTGAAACGGTTCGATATTCCAAAGGAATACGGCGGAGTCAACAGCATTGCGCCAGTGAAAGACTGGGGAGCTTATATTGTAAGCAGCACCCAGGAGGCGTTAAAAAAATACGCAGAAGATGACGTAGAGTTTGCCATGTATTTCCCGGAGGTTCACGTATTAGGCGCTGCAGGAGCACTGTGTGAAGACAGTCCTGTTCAGGTGGGATGCCAGAGCGTTTACCGGGATGATACTGCAGTCGGAGGAAACTTCGGAGCGTTTACCACCAACCGTACTGGAAACGCTATGAAGGCGGCTGGATGTACCACTACCATTATCGGTCACTGTGAAGAACGCCGGGATAAGGCGGGAGTGTTGGCAGAGGCAGGAGTTACGGATACTGCGGCAGTTAATCGTCTGTTAAATAAAGAGATTCAGGCAGCCGTAAAGGCAGGTCTTAAGGTTCTGTACTGCATCGGAGAGACTTCTGAGGAACAGGACAGATGGCAGGAAGTATTAAAAGAGCAGCTGACAACCGGTCTGGAAGGTGTTGATACGTCTATGGTAACCATTGCTTACGAGCCAATCTGGGCCATTGGACCAGGCAAGATCCCGCCGGATAAAGAATACATTACCAAGATTGGCGCTTATGTCAAAGAAGTGACCGGCGGCATGGACGTTGTATACGGCGGCGGCTTAAAGGTAGACAATGCAGAAATGCTGGCATCCATTCCGGTAATGGACGGAGGTCTCATTGCGCTGACCAGATTCCAGGGAGAGATTGGTTTTTATCCAGATGAGTATTTAGAGATTATCAAGACCTATATGGGTAAATAAACGTCAGCCAGTTGGACTGATAGAAAGAAAAATTTAAGAAAAAATATAAGGAGAATCGTTATGAAATTAGAGTTTGAATATGGCCAGGGTTTAATGGCAGCAGAACTTCCAGATAATACAGACGTATTTATTCCAGGTGTGACCGTACCGGACCCGCCATATATTCCAGAAGAAGAATTAGAGGCAAAGACGTTAGAGTCTATCCGCAACCCGATTGGAATGCCTCCTCTGACGGAACTGGCTCATAAGGGATCCAAAGTTACCATTATTTTCCCAGACCGTGTAAAAGGCGGAGAGCAGCCAACTTCCCACAGAAAAGTTTCCATTAAGTTAATTCTGAAGGAATTATACAGCGTTGGCGTGGAAAAGAAGGACATTCTGTTAGTCTGTTCCAACGGTCTTCACAGAAAGAATACCAAGGAAGAGATCTACAACGTATTAGGTCCGGAACTGTTTAACGAGTTCTGGTATACCGGACAGATTATCAATCACGACAGTGAAGATTATGACCATCTGGTAGACTGCGGACTGACGGACAGAGGTGACCCGGTATTCTTAAACCGTTATGTACATGACAGTGATGTGGCAATTTTAATCGGCCATACCCAGGGCAACCCATACGGTGGTTATTCAGGCGGATACAAGCACTGTGCTACTGGTTTAAACCACTGGAGTTCCATTGCTTCCCACCATGTTCCGCAGGTTATGCACCGGGAAGACTTTACTCCTGTCAGCGGAAAATCCCTGATGAGAACCAAATTTGATGAGATTGGTATGAAGATGGAAGAGCACATGGGCAAGAAATTCTTCTGCTGTGACGCTGTACTGGATACCAAGTCCCGTCAGATTGAAATTAACAGCGGTTATGCAAAAGAAATGCAGCCAATTTCCTGGAAGATGGCAGACAAGCGTACCTATGTTCCATTTGCAGAAGAAAAGTACGACGTAATGGTATTTGGTATGCCTCAGTTCTTCCACTATGGAGACGGCATGGGAACCAACCCGATTATGATGATGCAGGCGTTATCTGCCCAGGTAATCCGTCATAAGAGAGTTATGAAGGATAACTGTGTCATTATCTGTGCATCTATCTGCAACGGCTACTTCCATGATGAATTATGGCCATATCTGCGTGAATGCTACGATATGTTCCAGCATGACCATATGAACGTACTGACCGATATGGATCGGTACGGCCAGTTATTTGCTACAAATGAAGAATATATCCGGAAATACCGTTTTGGAAATGCATTCCATCCATTCCATGGATTCTCCATGATGAGCTGCGGTCAGATTGCAGAGATGAACACTTCTGCTATTTATATCTGCGGCGCTCAGGAGCCTGGTTATGCAAGAGGAATGGGCTTAAAGACCCGTGCAACCATTGAAGAAGCGCTTCAGGATGCAATGAAGAAATATGTTGGCCCGAATCCAAAGATTCTGGCTCTTCCACAGACCTTCAAGTGCAGTGCAGTTCATCTGATGATGAAGGACGAGGTTTATGACGGAACCAACCACTGTGCACATCCAGACGCATACGTTAAATAGGAACGGTTCAGGACGGGCTGCCGCATAATG
The DNA here is from genome assembly GCA_900551135.1 of uncultured Clostridium sp. Lineage (GTDB taxonomy): Bacteria > Bacillota > Clostridia > Lachnospirales > Lachnospiraceae > UMGS1370. The sequence continues at coordinate 3,062 of URUX01000122.1, read as the reverse complement.
AAAAGAGAAGATTGCTGACCTTTCATTTTGCGGCAGCTTTTCATATTTATATGAAGTTGGAGAAAGGGGAAACCATGAGCAAGGTTTTATTTTATAATGGATTGGTATACAAGGATCACAGCTTTCAGCGGTTAAATGTGCTGGCAGAGGATGGAATCATTACTCGTGTCGGGGAATGGATTTCGGATCCGGAGGCAGAAAGGGTGGACTTAGAAGGCCGCCGGCTGGCTCCGGGATTTTTAGATATTCATACCCATGGGGCTGCTGGCGTAGATGTCAACAGCGCAGATACAGCTGGTTATGAGAAAATCTGCCGCTTTATGGCAACACAGGGAACAACCGAATGGCTGGGATCGGTACTGACCGATACCAGAGAACAGACTCTGGCCTGTATTGAGGCTTATAAAGACTGGAAAGCAGAAAAGGGAATTGAGCATGACGGCGCTGTGATGATGGGGATTCATCTGGAAGGACCGTTTTTATGCAAAGAATACAAAGGAGCGATGCCGGAGCATCTTCTTCAGGCCAAGAACATTCCGCTGGTAGAAGAATACCAGAAGGCGGCAGAGGGCGATATCCGTTATATTACCGTTTCGCCGGAAGTAGACGGCATGGTAGAAGACATTCCGAAGCTGAAAGAACTGGGAATTCAGGTAGCCATCGGCCATTCCGGGGCAGATTATGATACTGCCAGAGCAGCAATCGCAAATGGAGCCATGGGAGCAACCCATACCGGCAATGCCATGAAGCTTCTTCATCAGCATTTTCCTGCAATCTGGGGAGCAGTATTAGAAGATGACAATGTATACTGCGAGATAATCTGTGACGGTCTGCACCTTCATCCGGGAACGGTTCGTCTGATTTTAAAGACCAAGGGACTGGACAGAGTGGTAGCAATTACAGACTCCATTATGGCGGCAGGACTTCCGGATGGCAATTACAAGCTGGGAGTTAATGACGTAGTGGTTGTTAATGGAGATGCAAAACTGGCAGACGGCGGCAGCCGTGCAGGCAGTACCCTTACCACCGGAAGAGCACTGCAGAATCTCCTTGCATTTACCGGAAAAACCGTAGAAGAAATCCTTCCGCTGCTGACAGAAAATCCTGCGAAATTAATCGGGGTTGATCATCAGTATGGTTACGTCAGAGAAGGACTGGCTGCAAACTTCGTTATTTTAGATGAAAACTGCAAAGTTGCTGCAACCTTTGTGAAGGGCAAAAAGGTATTTGGAGAGTAAAGAACTTCAGAGGGTACCGCTTGATCACCAGATTCGATGATGAAGCGATACCCTTGTTTTATAAGGGAAAATAGGGGGAGAGACAATGGAAATTACCATTCTTCAATGCATTTGCATCGGAATCTGGACCGCTGTATGTATGACAGGGATGTTAATGGGAACGTATCTGACCCGTTGTCTGGTTATGGCAGCAGGAGTCGGGGTGATTTTGGGAGATATTGAGACAGGGCTTCTCATGGGGGCAGTAGGAGAACTGGCTTTTCTGGGATTTGGCGTTTCATCTGGCGGATCTGTGCCGCCAAATCCGGCTGGACCGGGTATCATTGGGGCAATTCTTGCCATTACCATGAAAGAACAGGGGATGGATACCGAAGCGGCTCTGGCTTACTCGCTGCCATTTGCAATTTTGATTCAATTTGTAATTACAGGGATTTATACAGTGGCAACCAGTCTGGTTCCCAGGGCAGAACTGGCAGTAGAACAGGGAGATTATAAAAAGTTCCGGCTGTTTGCCAATAGTACCATCTTGATGTTTTTAGCAGCAGGATTTTTCATTGGTTTTGCGGCGGCATCCCAGAATCGGAATTTGGAGAATTTCATTACGATGATACCGGTCTGGCTGACAGAGGGGCTTGGGACGGCTGGAAAAATGCTTCCTGCAGTAGGATTTGCGGTAATTTTAAGCGTTATGCTGACCCCTGATATAGCCGGCTTTGCTTTACTGGGCTATGTGCTGGCAGGATATTTCAACTGTTCGGTTATTCTGATTTTCCTGATTGCAGCGGCAGCAGTCTGGCTGATTGCAGTTAGAAAGAACAGAAAGCTGGCTGATGGGGAGAGAAACGGGGGAGGTAAAGGATGGATGCTGAACGGACAGGCAGACAGCGGGAAAACAGACTGCAGGGAAACTGGACGAGTATCGCAGAAAGAACTTCGCCGCATTTCCAGACGCACAGCATTGAAAGCTTATTTTCTCCAAAATGGCTACAACTATGGAAATTATGAAGGGCTTGCGTATGCGAATATCCTGTACCCGGCTTTAAGAAAAATGTGCAGAAATGAGGGAGAACTGAAGCAGGAGGTAAGAGACAGTATGGGGTACTGCAGTGTGAATCCGAATTTCCTTCCTATTCTTACAAGTCTTCATCTGGTTTCTTTTAATAAAGGGATTTCTGCCAAAGGGACCAGGGATATCCGGCTGGCTCTGATGGGGCCGCTGGCTGGAATTGGCGATTCCCTGGTTCAGTTTTGTTTCGCACCGGTATTTTCTACAATAGGGGCATCTATGGCAGAAAAAGGGATGATAGCAGGGCCGATCGTATTTCTGCTTGGAATGAATGGACTGCTGCTGGGACTGAAGCTGTTAAATGAAGAACTTGGTTTCCAGCTAAGTACCTCTCTGGCAGATAAAATGAAGGAGAGTCTGACGCCTGTTTCCAGCGGCGCCCGTATGGTTGGAACCGCGATTATTGCAGGACTTGCAGTGAGCAGCGTAAAGGTAAAAACGGTTCCGTTTCCCTGTCAGGAAATTTTTGACCGGATACTGCCGGGAGCCGTCCCGGTCTTTCTTACAGGAATGCTGTTCTATCTGGTAAAAGTGCGAAAATGGAATATGTACCGACTGGTTGGAGTTACATTAGCGGCTGGAATTCTTTTAAAAACATTTGGAATTCTGCTTTAAAATGTTCTTGACAAACAGACAATTCATGGTAATATAGCTATATATACACACGTATTTACAAAGGAAAAGTTGTGCAGAATGAGAACTGCTTTATGGAGGGACAAGAATGAAGAAAAAATTAAATTTAGGCTTTGTAACCACTT
>URUX01000121.1 GCA_900551135.1 uncultured Clostridium sp. | reverse complement strand
TTCCAGAAAAAGCGGAGCCGTTACCGTAATTACCGGCCCTGTCGATCTGGTAAGCAATGAAACCACCACCTTCTGTATCCGTAACGGAATCCCTCTTATGTCCTCTGTTACCGGAACGGGATGCCAGCTTTCTGCCCTGATTACCGCATTTGCAGCAGCTTCCCCAAATCATCTGTTAGAGGCCGCTGCCGCTGCCGTATGCGTCATGGGACTGGCAGGTGAACTGGGAGTAAAGCGTATGACCAGTCTGGACGGCAATGCCTCTTACCGAAACTATATCATTGACGCTGTTTATAATATGAAACCGGAAATTCTGGAGAAAGGAGCCCGTTATGAAATGCGATAAACGCCATATGCTTCTCTATGGAGTAACCGATCGGGCCTGGACCGGCCGCCAGAGCCTTTATGAGCAGACAGAGGCCGCCTTAAAAGGAGGGGTAACCTGTATCCAGCTGCGGGAAAAAGGGCTTGACAAGCAGGCCTTTTTAGAAGAGGCCATAGCCCTTAAGGAATTATGCACACGCTACCGCATCCCATTCATTATTAATGACGATGTAGAAATCGCCCTTGCATGCAAAGCAGATGGAATCCATGTGGGCCAGGAAGATCTGTCGCCTTCCCAGGTTCGCCGGTTAGTCGGAAATCAGATGATTATCGGCGTTTCTGCCCACAGCGCAGCGGAAGCCCTGGAAGCCGAAAAGCAGGGAGCCGACTATCTTGGAGCCGGAGCCATGTTTGCCACTGCTACAAAAAACAATGCCAGACCCCTTCCGTTTCAGACCCTTCAGGCCATCTGCCGGGCCGTATCCATCCCGGTTGTGGCCATTGGCGGGATTAATAAAACAAATATACTGGAACTTTCCGGAAGCGGCGCAGACGGCGTTGCACTGGTAAGCGCAATTTTTGGCGCCAAAGATATTGAAGCAGAGTGTAAAGAATTAAAAAATCTTGCAGAACAAATGATACATACCCAGGAGGATTACAGATGAAAACTGTTTTATCAATTGCCGGAAGCGACTGCAGCGGCGGAGCCGGTATTCAGGCTGATTTAAAAACCATGATCATGAACGGCGTATATGGCATGAGCGCCATTACTGCACTCACCGCTCAGAACACTACCGGAGTAGATGGAATTTTAGAAGTTTCTCCGGAATTCCTAAAAAAACAGCTGGATATGATTTTTACCGATATTTATCCTGATGCCGTCAAAATCGGTATGGTTTCCAATTCCCGGCTGATTGATGTGATTGCCGAACGGCTTTCCTTTTATCAGGCCGGAAACATTGTAGTAGACCCTGTGATGGTATCCACCTCCGGTTCCGCTTTAATGCAGTCGGAAGCCGTAGCTTCCCTGAAAAACCGGCTGTTTCCCCTGGCTGCCATGATTACGCCCAATATACCGGAGGCAGAAGTTTTGTCCGGCATGGCAATCTCTGATAAACAGCATATGGAGTCAGCAGCCAGAAAAATCAGTGAGGAATGCGGATGCGCTGTCCTGTTAAAAGGAGGCCATCTTATCCAGGATGCCAACGATCTGCTTTATTCCCAGGGACAGCTTACCTGGTTCTTTGGAGAACGCATCTCCAATCCCAATACCCACGGAACCGGATGTACCTTATCCAGCGCTATTGCAGCAAACCTGGCCAAAGGATTTGATTTAAACACTTCTGTAACCAATGCAAAATCCTACCTTTCCGGCGCCCTTTCCGCCATGCTGGATCTGGGAAAAGGGCGCGGCCCCATGGATCATGGATATCTGTTAAGCAGATAACTTTTATTGTAACCGTTCAGCCATGCATCTTCTTGCCCGCTTACAGCGAACGGTTACCTTTTATTCATATCTCAGGGCGTCGATAGGGTCTGCTTTTGCAGCCTTCGACGCCGGATACAGGCCGAAGAAAATCCCAACCACAGCGGAAAAGGAAACTGCCATTATCACAACTCCCGGCTTTACTACTACCGGTATTCCAAAAGCCATGCCGCCCAGACTTACCAGTCCTACTGACAGGGTCACTCCCAAAATTCCTCCGAAAGCGGACAGAAGAGCCGACTCGGTCAGAAACTGGATCAGCACATCCCTGGTTCTGGCTCCCAGGGCCTTTCGAATACCAATTTCCCTGGTACGTTCTGTCACGGATACCAGCATAATATTCATAATGCCAATCCCTCCTACTAAAAGGGAAATTGCGGCAATCCCTCCTACTGCGGCGGAAATGCCTCCCATCACGCTGTCCACACTTGCCATCTCGTCAATGGCTGTCTGAACAAAATAGTCTTCCGGAGCCCTTCCTTTCATTTTGGCAATAAAATGGTTCAGACGATTGAAGAAATCCGGTAAATCTACACCATCTTCTGCAAAGACATGACAGGCATAAAAGTAATCATTAGGCCAGGTCAGAATCGTATAGGGAATAAACGCCTTTCCCGTGTCTCCTCCGCTCCCCATCATAAGCGCCATAAATGGACTCATTTCCTTTCGATAAACACCTACTATATTGTATTCGTCTGTATTTCCGTAAATGGTAGTACGGACGGTCTTTCCCACTGCATCTGCCGTTCCAAACAGGTTAATAGCGCTCTGTTCTTCTATGACAATATTTTTCTTTCTTCCCAAAATATCGCCTTCGTTGAGATAGCGACCCGCCACCATAGTTACAGGCTGCACATCCATGTAATTATAGTCTATCCCTGTAAATTCAAAATCCATAGTGACCCTTCCGGCCTGAACCTTGGAGGTGGCGTAGGCATTGCTGTCAATATAAGCAATTTCATCACCAAACACCTCTTCAATCCGGTCCAAATCGTCCAGAGTAAAGTAATCGCTTTGGTGGACATCGTCTATCCAGTATCCGATGGAAATAAACGCCTGGGTAAGGCCTACATCTTTATACAGATCGGTAAACATGCTTCTCATGGTATCTCCAATAGAAACAATGGATATTACGGAACCAATGCCGATAATAATTCCAAGCATAGTCAGAAATGCTCTCATTTTATTGGCTTTAATGGCATGAAATGCCATAGACATATTTTCAAGCAGCATATTCAGGCCTCCTTTCCGGCTTCATGGACATGATAAAGCCCTTCCATATGATTTTCATGGCCGGTAACTACAGGGTTGGGATTTTTCTCATCGCTGACTACGTTTCCGTCCTGAAACCGGATAATCCGGTGAGTAAATGCAGCAATGTTTTCCTCATGGGTAACTACAACTACCGTAGCCCCCTCTCTGTGAAGTTCGCTGAAAATCTCCATAATTTCAATGGAAGACGCCGTATCCAGGTTTCCGGTAGGTTCATCTGCCAGAATCAGCGGCGGTTCATTGGCAAGGGCTCTGGCAATGGCAACCCTTTGTCTCTGTCCTCCGGACAGTTCGTTTGGCATATGTTCAAACCGTTTTCCAAGTCCTACCTTTTCTAACAGAACCAGCGCCCTCTCCCGTCTCTCCTTCTTGGATCTGCGGGCATAAATCATGGGAATTTCCACGTTCTTTACTGCTGAAGTTCTGGAAATCAGATTAAAGGACTGGAATACAAATCCGATTTTCCGGTTCCGGATATCGGAAAGTTCATTGGGAGTTAATTCTGCCGTATCAACCCCGTCCAAATAATAATGTCCCAGCGTGGGACGATCCAGACAGCCTAAAATATTCATCAGGGTGGATTTTCCCGAACCGGACTGTCCCATAATCGCTACAAATTCTCCCCGTTTGATGGTCAGGTTAATTTTTTTTAAGCCTAATACTTTAATGACCCCCGTATCGTAAATCTTTACCAGATTTTCCAGTCGGATTAAATCCTCCTGTACAGTCTCCGTCAGATAGGGGGGCAGTTCTTTCTGCTTCCAGGGCAGTTTCCATTTCCCTTTCATAAAATGCCCCCTATTCTGTCTCCGCAGAACTGGTTTCAGTTTCTGCCATGCTCTCTTCTTCTGACGTTTCCTCCGTACTGTCAGCCGCTGCTGCCCCTGAACCTGCTGATGGAACTGCCGTCACATTAGCACCTTCTGTCAGTGCAGCATCCGGTGTAACGATATAAGTCATTCCTTCCATTAATTCTGCTCCCTCTGCCGGGGCAATTTCCACGCTGATATCACTTTCAATACCCGTTGTTACCGGTATCATACGGCACATGTTGTTTTCCACAGTTACAATGGAAACCGTTCCATCTGGTGCGGTATGCAGGGCAGAAATAGGAACTACCCAGGTATCCTGCGCCTCTTCCAGCACAATGGCAGCTTTGGCCGTAATTCCTGCAATCAGCTTGGTATTGCTGTCCATTACGCGGATAACTGTCGGTATTACGCGTTCTGTTGAACCGCCGCCTTTTTCTTCACCTGTCGGCGAAATGGATACTACTTCTCCCTGTACGCTTTCTCCGCCTAAAATATCGGCTGTAATCTCTGCCTTCTGTCCCGTTTTCACCTTACCTATGGAATATTCGCTGATTTTAATCTCCAATTCCAGAGTATCCAGGTTTTCGATAATAAAGATAGGCTCATTTTCATCAGGCTTATCTGCAAACTGCCCCATCTTGCTGTTGACTCTTACCACCGTTCCGGAAATAGGCGCTTTGATTCTGGCCTCTTCCGCATTTTCTCTGGCTTTATCCAGGTTATACTGGGCATTTTTAATCTGTAAATCATAGGATTTGTCAGTTACTACCTGGCCATTTTCCAGAGTATACCCGTCTACCGCCCGTTTTGCGTCTGCCAGGGCGTTAGCGGCCTGCTCCAGTTCTACTGCCGAAATGCCGCCTGCCTGAGCCAGAATGCTCTGCCGGTTATAATTGGCCTGAGCAGCCTCATAATCCTGCAGGGCCTTTCCATATCCGGTTTTTGTATCCCGAAGCTTCTCTTCCTTCTGTGCAACTGCCAAATCATAGGAATTTTGGGCTATTTCCAGTTCTTTCAATAAATCCGAATCATCTACCTCTGCTAAAAGCTGGCCTTCTGTCACCCGATCCCCCTCTTTTACCGCGATATTTTTTATTTTCGCATGAATATTGGACACCACATCTACGCTGTCCGTACCGGAAACCGGGCCGCTGACAGATAAAATATTCTGGATACTGCCCTTTTCCAGAGACGCCGTCTGAACCACAGGCACTGTCTCTTTTGTTCCCCCAAACAGCTTCATGCCCAGTAACAGGACTGCAGCGGCACCCACGCACCCAATCACTGTTTTTTTCTTCCTGCTCATAGGGATTCTGTTTTTTCTGCGCTTTTTCCCGGCTGGGGATTCCTTTAAAAGTTCTTCCATTTGTCTGTCAATATCCTGTTCTCTATCTTTTTCACTCATCCGATTTATCCTCCTGTTGTCATCCGTTTCTTTTTCTTATAACGATAGTCCTCTGTGGCTTTCTTCAAAAAATAAAAAGTTTTTCTTGCATTTACACAGGATTTTCTTTCGTGTTATAATCCTGATAGTTCAAATTATGGAGAAAGGATAATCTTATGTCTCAAATCACCAAACGGGCTCTGGAAGCTTCTCTGAAAAAAATGCTGTTAAAAAAACCGTTAGATAAAATTACCATTTCGGATTTAACAGACGACTGCGGTATTAACCGTATGACCTTTTATTATCATTTTAAAGATATTTACGATCTGGTGGAATGGGTCTGTGAGGAAGACGCCAGACAGGCTCTGGCTGGAAAAAAGACTTACAGTACCTGGCAGCAGGGCTTTCTGCAGATTTTCCAGGCAGTTTTGGAAAATAAACCCTTTGTTCTCAATGTGTATCGTTCGGTCAGCCGGGAACAAATCGAACGGTACCTGTACCGCCTTACCTATGATTTGCTGATTGGAGTGGTCGAAGAACAGGCTGCCGGACTGAATGTATGCCGGAAAGATAAGGAATTTATCGCCCATTTCTATAAATACGGCTTTGTCGGGCTTATGCTGGACTGGATTCGGGGAGAAATGAAGGATGATCCGGAACTTTTAATCGAACGTCTGGCTCTTCTTATGCAGGGCAATATTGCATCTGCACTGAATCACTTTTCCTCAGGCGGATCTCCATCAAAACTGCCGGAATGATAAATTTTTTTACACTTAATCCTGCTGTGATAAGTTTCTTATCATGGCGGGATTTCTGTTTATTGAGGCATATTCCGAAATCTGTTACCCTGTAGCTATCAAACAAACTTACAGGAGGTACGGTTTATGTATTATTCAAGCGGAAACTATGAAGCATTTGCACGGCCCAGAAAACCGGAAGGCGTTGATGGAAAGTCTGCATATATCGTAGGAAGCGGCCTTGCTGCTTTGGCGGCAGCCTGTTATCTGGTCCGGGACGGACAGATGAAAGGGGAGCATATCCACATTCTTGAAAAAGAATCCCTTCCTGGCGGCGCATGCGACGGATGGAAATTTGAAAATGTCGGCTATGTAATGAGAGGCGGACGGGAAATGGACAACCATTTTGAATGTATGTGGGATCTGTTCCGTTCCATCCCATCTATCGAAACAGAAGGCGTCTCTGTACTGGATGAATACTATTGGCTCAATAAAGATGATCCCAATTATTCCCTCTGCCGCGCTACGGTAAACAGAGGCCAGGACGCCCATACTGACGGCAAATTTTCCATTTCTGACAAGGGCGCCATGGAAATCATGGAATTGTTCTTTACTCCTGATGAGGCCCTGGAGAATAAACGGATTACAGATGTCTTTGACCATGAAGTTCTGGATTCCAATTTCTGGCTTTACTGGCGTACCATGTTTGCCTTTGAAAACTGGCACAGCGCTTTGGAAATGAAGCGTTACCTTTGCCGCTATGTGCATCATATTGACGGCTTGCCGGATTTCAGCGCCTTGCGTTTCACCAAATACAACCAGTATGAGAGTATGATCCTGCCTCTGGTAAAATATCTGGAGAATCACGGCGTGCAAATTGAGTACGGTATGGACGTAAAAAATGTCATAATCCAAACCGAGGGCGATAAGAAAATTGCAAAGCAGATCCTTTATGTAAAAGACGGTAAGGAGCAGAGCATTGACCTGATTGAGGATGATCTCGTATTCATTACCAACGGTTGCTGCACCGATACTTCCTGTTACGGCGACCAGACCCACGCCCCGGACTTGTCTGTCATTCACAACGGCTGCGGCGAATCGTGGGATATGTGGAAGGCCATCGCCGCCCAAGCCGAGCATGGAGAGTTCGGGAATCCGGATGTCTTCTGCAGCAATATCGATGCCACCAACTGGATGAGTGCAACCGTAGCGACATCCAACGAGGAGATCATCCGGCATATTATGAATGTCTGCAAACGCGACCCACGCTCTGGAAAGGTAACGACCGGCGGTATTGTAACCGTTAAGGACAGCACCAACAACTGGTATCTTTCCTGGACAATCAACCGTCAGCCACAGTTCAAGTCCCAGGATAAGAGCATGGTTTTGGTATGGCTTTATTCGCTCAATACGAATAAAG
>URUX01000120.1 GCA_900551135.1 uncultured Clostridium sp. | reverse complement strand
TTCTTAATATTCTGATGAGCCTGTCCTTTAAAATGTTCTTCTACAACCGCCTCGATTTCATTTTGTGCTTTCAAACTTCCCTGAATAATCAAAAGCTGTCTGGGACTGTCCAAAACCTGTCTGGTCAGCAGAAAAAAGGCCAGCAGGAACAGGCTTCCAATACCGATCAGAGCATACTGGGACACACCGGCTCCAATCCCTGCCGCTATTCCCCAGAAAATAAATGCTGCATCTCTTACATCTTTTACTGCTGTACGGAAACGAATGATGGAAAGAGCGCCTACCATACCTAAAGACAGCGCAATGTTATTGCTGATAATGCTCATAATCATGGACGTAATGAGTACAATCGAACCCAGCGAAATCGTAAACCTTCTGCTGTATGCCGTACCGGAATAGGTTATTTTGTATGTAAACATAATAAAAAACGCCATTGCCAGCGCCACTGCATTGTTCAGCACAATCACTGCTGTACTCAGCGTCTCTGCCGCCGTCAGATTTTCGATAATAAATTCTCTCATACTTCTCCCCCTAGTTCTGCAGGAATCTTGCACTTGAATATTTGCTGTTTGCCACCTGCATCTGATCAATTTCATTTAAAATTTCTCGAAATGGAGCCGCTAAAAAATCATTGTATTTAACCTCCAGCACGCATTGGTCTTCTCCCAGAATCGGTATCGAATGGAGCGCCGGTTCAAACAGTCCATAAGGGCTGATACTGGCCCTGATATTTCTGTCAAAGGTAATCCGCAAATCGCTTACAGGATATAACAATGCTGTCCGCTCATATTCCACAATCGTCTTGGGACGGTAAAGATTCTGATTCATTTTTGCAAATAAAAAACCAGCCAGTGGTTCGGGATGGGTTAACAGAAACTCCAATCTGTTCTGTTCCATATCCAGCGCCTCTTTTCGAGAAAGAAGAATCGTCAGTTTGGTTCCATCTGAGCCGCTTTTGCATTTATATTCCAGCTTTACCATTTTCGCATCGGGAGAATAAATACGCAGGCGTATTTTCCGTTTTTCCATTACCCCATCCAGATTGTCATGAAGATCTCTGTCGGCAATAGAGTCGTAATACTGGCTTCTAATCCAGTATGTCCCATCTATCCCAGAGGAATCCGGCTTCATAAGCATCCCCAGATGCTTTTTCAGCCAGATGGCCTGGGAAATGGAAATAATATATTTGATTTCCTTCCTTACCCTCATTGGGTTTTCCTTTCTCTCTGTTCCAGCCAGTTATGGAACCATCCTGGACAGGTTTTCATAAAAAATGTCTGTTTCCGGGCCGTAAGCCCCTGTACCGCCAGTCCCGCAGCAAAAAAGACAGCCTGCCAGACACCGGACAGGATGTGCGGAAACAGTTCTGCTCCAAGAACGCTTCCTCCCCAGGCCGTCATCACACACAGCGCTGCCACAGGAAAGCCAAGGGAAATAATCCCTGCTGAAACACTGGACAGAACAATCAGCCCAACGGACAGATGAACCTTCCAGGCCAACCCTGCAGCAATCAGTCCACAGATAATAACAGCGCCCAGCCGATGCCATCGGTATGCCAGAAGGGCAGCTGCAACTCCCACAACGGAAAAGGTGGCTGCTGCTGTTCTCCAGTCTATAAATCTGGTAAAAACGGCACTCCACAAGGTAACGATACCCATAAAAACCACCATGGAAAAAAATAATCTGTAACACCAGAAACCGGCCAGACAGCTTACAATCATCACTGCCGCCAGACACCAGAATCCAGCCTCTTCATACTGCCGTATCCATCCAATAATGCCACTTTCTTGTGCAAAAAAAACAAATCCCTGCTGTAAAAATTCTCTCATGATCCGGTTTGTCCCTCCCAGTCAATCAATTCATTTATCGTCCGGCTGTAGGAGCGGATTCCCATTTCTCCCGCTGACTGTGCAATCAGTACATCCCGGATTCCATATTCTCTCCGAAGGCTCTCCATATTTTCAAAAAGTCCCCGCTCCCGCCTGATATTTACGATATAAATTTTGTTATAATACGGTCTGAGAAAAGAAAGCATAGCACCTCCATTTACATCTCCAATAAACAAAAGGCTTCCTGTTTCCTCTCCTCCATCTCCTTCCAGAATGCCATGGTACAAGTTCCAGTCCATCAGAGTAGAGGTTCCCCCTCTGGTCTGAGACAAAAATGGCTCTGACAGTTCCACCGGATTTCCGTCTTTGTCCTGCTTTAACACACGCATACGATTGCCGGCTCCTGGAAGCATATAATAAAATACGGTATCTGACGGCATATTTTCCAGCCTTCCTGACAACTGGCTGTTTATCTTCACATAATCGGCTCCCAAAAAGCTGTTGTACTGGTACTCCTGATAGTCGCTAAGAGGGATACCGGATTTGCCCTGTTCATTCAGGAACGCATTTGTTCCATAATAAGCGCCTCTGGCTGTCCAGCAACCCTCTGTCCGAAAGAACACGTATTCTTCTCTGTGCTCTTCCAGTTCCGGCAGCACATTGATAAGACGAACCTTTTCTTTTCCTGCCAGTTCCTGTTCCATTGACTGCATATAGGCCTGAAACGTTTCCCGATCTTCCTCGCAGTCGTTTTCCAGAACCGCTCTGGGCGGAACCGGAAGAATATAAATCTGATTAATCCAGGAAAACCGGCGTCCCATTGCCTCCGCTGCTTTAGAAATCATCTGAATCTGTTCTTCGGAACAGGTAAAATGGTAGAAAAAGCGATCCGGATAACATACCAGTTCCTCATCTTCGTAGAGGATCGTATCTGCCAGTTTTCTATCTCCCTCCAGTCCATACTGGTTGTAACCTGATATCTGAGGGTTGTTCGAAAACGTCTTTTGTTCCGTTTTCTCTTTTTCTGCCTCTACTAACCCCTGCATCCAAAAAAGGCTTGTCAGAAATACTGCTAAAAGACCTGCTGCTTTCAATCCTTTTGCTACCTTTTCTTTTTTCATTCACTCACTTCCTCCAGTGGACGCACATCACGCAGCATAATCTGAAGTCCTTCCTGTTCCCTGAGTTCCAAAATCCCTGGTTCCTGTTCACAAGCTGCCGGAATGGATAGCTGTCTAAGACTGTCGCAGCCGCTAAACGCACTAATTCCAATACGGTTTACAGAATCCGGCAATACCAGTTCTTCCAATTTCCTGCATCCACGAAATCCGTGATCTCCAATTTCCTTTAAAACCGATTGTTTGGGAAATTCCATTTTCTTTATTCCTTCACACCCGGCAAAAGCTGCTCCTCCGATGCTTTGCACAGTCTCCGGAAACCGAATTTCAGTCAGTTCCCTGCAGTTTTCAAATGCAGCTGTTCCAATCCATTCTATATGGGTATCGTAAAAATGATGAAACTCTTTTAAATGGATGCAGTCCGCAAAACTGTAATTTCCCACTCGTTTCAGAGTCTGGGGGACCGTTACTGTTTCCAAATTTTTACAGTCGAAAAACATACTGTCACTGATCTCCTCTGCTCCATGAATAATTGAAACACGGGCAAGTTCCTTTTCTTTTCGAAATCCCAGCTGGAGAGCATATTTGTAATCTGTCAGATTGTCAAAAGAAAGTTCTTTTATGTGCTCCATTTTTTCAAGCAGCACCGGCTTTTCTTCTGAGAGTTTTCCCTGCTTTACCGTTTTTCCTCCCTTTTCGCAGCTAACATAGCCAAATACCACATTATCTTTTCCAAAGTCGATGTGATCTCTGGCAATTACCGAACAAATCTTTCCCTTTCGTCCTATTACAGCACCCTCATCTGTATGAATGCTGCCCTGACAGAAAATGTTTCCTAATACGATTGCCCTTTTTCCCAGATAAACATCATTTTCTGCAAAAATACTTCCGCAGACAACCGCATAGTCACACAGACGCACCGATTTATGAGAGCGGACATCTCCCTGAATAACCATATTTTCCGTCACGGTCACACTGCTTCCAGATGTAACTGTAAACTCAGCAGCTCCGCTTTCTCCTGCCATATCCTGGCTGACATAACGAATCCGTCCCCGCCGTTCTCTCATAACCGGCATATAGTAAATCTTCGGATCTCTCTCTACTGCCCGGTTTACCAGAGAATCCACCCTCTGACCGATAAAAATCTCTGGTGCATACATACGGCGGAACCGGCAGCCATAGCCAATGCACATCCGGTCTTTTGCAGACACACTTATCCCCAGTTCACAATTATCTCCAACGGTTAACGTTTCCTCCGCATCTGCCCAGCGGACCAGACTGACACCATTTCCCAGGTACATGGATTTTTTAGCATATACTGCACGAATGATAAAAGGCGCGCCATAAAAAAATGCATTCTGGCTGCAGTAAATTTCTTTCAGAAATTCTGTTATCTTTGTTGATGGGCAAAAATCACGGTCCTGGCTTATTACCATTTTTTCAATGGTTCCCGTCCACTCTTTCTGGCCTTTTCCATCTAAAAAAGGTTCTGGTCTGGATAATGTAATGGTCTGCCCTTCCGCATTAGAAAGATTCTTTTCTACCATTCTGGAAAACGACTGTCCAAAATACCTGGCATTTCGCACCCTGTTTTGCTGGATGCTTAAAATCCCGCCTTTTCTCTTTTTGTAATACAGCATAGACGCTGCAATCGGACCTGCCAGCATTGTGACGAAAAGTGCTGCTAAAATCCCTGCTATGTACAATCAGGCTCCCCCCTTTTCTGCTTTTGCAAATCGGGCTGTTTTTGCCCAGGTAACCTTGCGTTTGGTAACGGCGTCCCAAATCGCGTCTAAAAATCCCAGACTGATGTTCCACATATAGAAATAGAAATTAAACATAATCAAAGGCAGCAGGAGTATTTCTCCCTTTAATCCATCCAGCATCAATGCCGACCCAATCTCGTAAAAAGGGGCAAAGTTGCCAAATGAACAATACACACCTACAAACAGAAGCGCCCACCATCCTGCAAATAAATCCATCTCTCCAAGCAAAAACAAGCTGTAAGATGCCAGCTGGCCCAGGAGCAGGAAAAACGGAACTGCATAGACAAACAGCAGAAACATTCCGTCAAACTTTTCCCGAAGATTCATATTGGGTGTAAAAATCGAACGGAAAAAGTACCGGAACAGGACTTGATTATGTCCTCTCGACCATCTCCGAATCTGGCGCGCTCTTACCTCCCATGTTTCCGGCGCCTCTTCGTAACATTCTGCTGAATTGGCATAAATCACCTTCCAGCCATGGGTGTAGAGACGGAATGTAAGTTCCGTATCCTCTGCCAAAACCAATGGGTTAAATCCGCCTAATTCCAGCATCAGATCCTTTCGAAATCCCCCCACGGTTCCTCCATATTGGGGAATCAGACGGAGATTATACCGAGCCTGCTGATCCACCTGATACCCTCCGGATCGTTCCAGATTAATTAATCTGGTCAGCAGATTTTTGTTTGTGTTATAAGGGATTACCCTTCCCATAACCGCTCCCACTTCCGGGTCCTCAAACGCAATAGCCAGCTGCTTTAACATATCTTTGGCCGGACGATAATCGGCATCAAAAACAATGACGATTTCCCCTCTGGCAGCTGCCATCGCATCGTTAAGTCCTGCCGGCTTTCCCCGATCCGGGCAGTCTCTGTGGATTGGGCGGATAAATTCATACTTCCTGTGGTATTCTTCCAAAAGTTCTTTTGTCCGGTCTGTAGAATTATCATTAATCGGAATGATTTCCAGCCGGTCTCTGTCATAGTCACATTCCAGCAGTGCATCCAGCACATACGACAAAACCTGTTCCTCATTGTGCATGGGAATTAAAACAGAAATGGTCTTCATCTGGCTGGCATAAATGTCGTTATAGTATATTCTCTGTCTTCCCAGCAAACGGTTTACCGAAAAAATGAAATGACGGATAGTGTACAACAGCATCAGGATAATAATGAATATCATATAACCTTGCAATATTTTTACGACCATTCCCATTCCTCCCGTCCGCTTCCCGAGTCATAATATTTCATCATTCTGTTTACAAACAATGCGTAAATTCCTACCAGATAAACAAAATCAAAGAGCGGGCCAAATACAAAAAACATCAGTGCCATATACAGCATGGAATATTGAAGCAGAAGATACAAAAATAATATGTAGCGTATTATTCCAAACACAAACGAATACATCAATATTCCGACAAAGGCCGTCAGTTTGTACCGGTATCCTTTTCCTCCTAAAAATCCAGTTACTGCACCTGCCAGAATAATAAAGGTAAGCCAAATCCCAATCTGCTGTTTCATATATAATTCTGAAAAGTCAGAGGTTGTATAAGGAAAATACTCCGATGCAAACAGGAAAAAACAGCAATTTATCATATGAACCAGAAGACTCAGCATAAAATAAATGGAAATTGGTTTTCCTTTTCTCTTTCCCGTTCCCAGGAAGTAAATGATTCCTCCTGTTATACAGAAATTTGCAAGCACCATCTGTCTGTCCGGATACTTAACAGGCAGCATAATATATTCAATTTCACCAATAACGGAAAATGTATCAACCCTGGTGTACAGATCCATCCCTGGGAAAATGCGAACCAGAAGATGGATGCCCAGTTCAGAAATAAATCTGGAAATCGTGTGAAGATTGAAAGAAAAAAGAAGCAGACAGGGCAGAACCAAAAGCAGCAGATATAAGATTCCGCCTCCTATATGATATTTCATATGTCGATATGTCCTCGCATAATAGATCCTTTTCTTCTCTGACATATTATTCCCCCCACTGGTCCATGCTGAGGAATCACAGAAACATAATATTGATTATGTTACCGAAGACCCCAAAAACATATTCCGCTGTAATTAACGAATACTTTTTACAGTACAAAATTTTCTTTTTTCAAGTTTGTTTATTGAAAATCTATAAAATATTCAATCCTACTTTGGTAATAATTAAAAAAATCATATCTGCCATTCTTTTTTCTATATTTATACTACAAAATTTGGAAAAAATTAAGACGATAGATTGCCTTTTTTAAAAACATAATCAATATTATGTTATAATAGAAGCCCCAATTTTTCTATCTGTTTTCTATGTTCTCTGCCGGATGACAATATATAAATCCGCGTCGTTTCTATGTTGCTGTGCCCCAGCAAATCTGCCAGTTTTGCAATGTCTTTTTCCTGTTCATAATAGGTTTTTGCAAACAGGTGCCGCAAATTATGAGGAAACACTTTTTCAGCATTTACTCTTGCTTCCTGACACAATTCTTTTAATTTTCTCCAAACCAGGCTTCGGTTGACTTCCTTTCCGCTGCGATCTTTAAAAACCGATCCGGACTGAATATTTTGTTTGGCAATGTAACTCTTCAAACGCATCTGCAGCTTTTTAGGCAGAAATACCGTCCGGGATTTGTTCTTGCTTTTCACAATAGCAACTCCGCGTTTTACGGACTCCCCAGTAATGTCTTTCAGTTCACTTATCAATGTCATTTAGTTAATTTTATATTCATATGGTTAGATTCCAATAAAGAA
>URUX01000119.1 GCA_900551135.1 uncultured Clostridium sp. | reverse complement strand
AGTCGATCTCTATCGTGTCATCTGGTTTTTGTTGGGACAAAAGAACAACCGTCTCGACATGCACCGACTGCCCGAACATGTCGCAGCATCTTACCCGTTTCAGTTCATACCCATTCTCTCCCAGATACTTGACATCCCGAGCCAGAGTTGCCGGATCGCAGCTAATATAAACCACCTTGGGCGGCGCCATTTTTACAATGGTTTCCAGACAGTGTTCATCACAGCCCTTACGGGGGGGATCGACGACAATGACATCAGCGGCAATATGATTTTTCTCATACTGTTCCGGCAGAACTTCTTCTGCCTTTCCCACAAAAAACTCTACATTGTCCATGTTGTTCAGTCCGGCGTTTCTCCTTGCATCCTCTATGGCCTGAGGGATGATTTCCACTCCATAAACCTTGCCGGCTTTCTGAGCCAAAAACAGGGAAATCGTTCCAATGCCGCAGTACAGATCCCAGACCGTTTCTCCGCCGTCTAAATCAGCAAATTCCAGTGCTGTCTGATACAGCTTTCTTGTCTGTACCGGATTTACCTGATAAAACGATAGTGGGGAAATCTGATATTTAATATCCCCAATTGTATCTGTAATATATCCTGGCCCGTAGAGATTTACCAGTTCACTTCCCAAAATCACATTGGTCTTTTCCATATTAATGTTATAAGAAATGCTGCTCATCCCTGGGACTTTCAGCAAACGCTTTACCAGTTCTTCACTGTGAGGCAGTTTTTTTCCGTTTATTACCAGACACACCATCAGTTCTCCTGTGGCAAACCCTTTTCGAATCAGGGCATGGCGGACAAGTCCCTGATGACTCGTTTCATCATATGGCTCTGTACCTTCACGACGGTAATCTTCCATAAACTGCCTGATAATCTCAAGAATTTCTTTATTTTCTTTTATTCCTAACAGACAGTCTTCCTGTTCAATAATCGAATGTGTTCGTCCGGCATAAAATCCCGTAATAATCCGGCCGTCTTTATCCAGGCCAAAAGGAAATTGCGCTTTATTGCGGTATCTCCACGGAGTTTCCATTCCCATAATGGGTTCCATATCTTCTAACCGCAGATCCTTTAAGCCTCCGATTCGTTTTAAGTCATTGTAAACTTTTCTCTCTTTAAAACGAAGCTGAGCCTGATAATCCATGGCCTGAAGCTGGCAGCCCCCGCATTTTCTGGCAACAGGACAGCCAGGCTCTGTCCGTTCTTTAGAAGGGGAAATCACTTCGATTAAACGGGCAAAGCCGTAATTCTTTTTCATTTTCATGGCTCCGGCCCGAACCACATCTCCGATTACCGTGTCTTTTATAAACCAGATGTATCCGTCCTGCTTTCCGACTCCGGAACCATCCTCACTCATATCCTCGATTGTAATGATAAATTCTTCATTTTTCTTCATGCCAGTTATTTCTCCGTTGTTTTGCGGATATTGCTTTCCAGAAATTTATTGTATCCAAGCCAGCCCATATTATCGCCGCCTGCATTCAGGGCTTCCAGCATTGTCTCCATCTTTGCATCTGTATTATCTGCAAAGTTTAATGCCAACGCTTCCAAAAGAGCCGGTTTTTTAGGAGAACCGTATTCCAGTTCTCCGTGATGAGCCAAAATACAGTGCTTTAATTCTGCAGCCAGACGGGCAGGGAAACCTGGAATTGTCCGAATCCGTTCTCCCACCATCTCGGTACCAATCACAATGTGGCCTAACAGCTGGCCATCATCGGTATAGTCATTTTCCGGAAATACAGACAGTTCCTTTGTCTTGCCAATATCATGGAAAACAGCGGCTGTCAGCAGAAGATCTCTGTTAATTCCAGGATAATAAGAAGCATAGTAATCACACAGTTTTGCAACACTTAAAGTATGCTCCAGCAATCCCCCCACAAATCCGTGATGAACACTTTTTGCAGCAGAATGAAACTGAAATGCTTTTGCAAACGCTGCATCCTCAATAAAATAACTGCTTGCCAGCTTATTCAGATATGGATTTTTAATGGTACGAATCAGGCCAGTCAATTCCTGATACATTTTTCCAATATCTTTTTTCGATACCGGAAGATAATCTGCCGGAATGTATTCCTCTTCCCTTGCTTTTCGAATGCGGCGTATATTCAGCTGGTTTGTTCCCTGGAAAACCGTTACATCTGCATCTATGTACACATAGTCCATGGTTTCAAAATTGCCAATGCCAGGGGAACCCAAATCCCAGATTTTTCCGTCGATAGTGCCGGTTTTATCCTGGAGCACCAGATTGCCGTACTCCTTTCCGTTTTTCGTAATTTGAATCTGTTTATTTTTACACAGATATACCTCTGAAACATGGTTTCCTTCCCGAAACATATTGATATACTTCATTTTCCTATGTTCTCCTTTCCCTGTCTGCCCGCACCGGAGCCGCGTTAATAGAGCCAGGTGGTTTTACCTGGCTCCAATTGTTACCTGATATTCTAATTCAATATATGCATCCCGGCTGTAACGCTGTATTTTCACCGGAACAACAGAGCCTGCTTTCAGATCATCTATCATTTCCCGCCAGTTCTGCCTGGTAGCAACCGGAATATTATTTACTTCCGTAATAATATCGCCTGCCTGAATCCCTGCCTGATAAGCTGATCCGTCAGCAATCGCACGATTCACATAAACCCCAGCCGGAACGCCTTTTTCTATCTGTTTTTCGCTTACCGCCTGTCCCATAACCCCTATATAAGGAATGTCAATCCCATTGGAAAGTTTCTCTAATATAGACTTATAATCTGAGATAGTCCGGACTGCTGCCAGCCTGCTGTTTTCTATCTGGAAATCGCTGGTCACCCATCCTACCAGTTTCCTGTCTCTATCAACAAGAAATGTTCCTTTACTGGCATTGCCAGGCACATCTACATAAAAGATCTGGCTGGTTCCATCTATAATCTGAACATTTTCCCTCACATAAGATACTGTGCCAAATCCGCTGGACTGCGGGTATCCTGCCGGACTTCCCACTGCTGCCAGAAGATCACCCCTCTGAACCGTGTAAGAATTTCCCAGTTCCAGCACCCGGATCTCCTCCAGCGATTTTTTCTCTAATTTTGCTATTTCAATGCTTACCACAGCCAGACCAGCTATATGATCGATACCAACTACCCGTCCGGCAACTTCCTGGCCTCCGCTTACCCTGACCTGAATTGAATCCATACCGTTTACCGCATCGGCTACCGTCAAAATCAGATACTCCGTAGGAGTCCTGGCAATCACTGCCCCGGAAAACTTCCCTGCTGTCTCTACCGGATTGTTAAATAAATCCGTTCTCTGCCGGACTGCTGTAATGGTTACCAAGCCCTGTTCCGCCTCTGCCGCCCTTTTTTGAAGTGCTCCGTAAAAAGCTTCCCAGTCTTCCTCTCGGAATTCCAGAGTTTCCAGTTCCTTCCGAACCACATCCCCGACCAGTTCTTCCGCAGTTCCAGATTCCATACACGTTTCCTGTTCCGGAATACTTTCTGCCTCTGTAGGCTGCAGTTCTGCATCTGTCGGAATGGTCACAGATGTGCTGGCCTCCGTTTCCTCTGTCAGATATTCTTTCGCCAAAGGAGCCGTTATTACAAAGGTCACAGCAGCAATAATACCAAAAAAAGCCGCAGAAAACAAAAGGGTCAGAGCTTTTGCAGCCGTCTGCCTCTTTGTCATAGGTGGCTTTACAATCCGTTCTTTTATAAATTCACGTTTTTCTTCTGTACTGTTCTTGTTTTTCTTATCAGGGCTGTTACTGTTCGGCACAATATTACCTCCTTCAGACGGCCTATTTCTATTATAAGGTTTTCACGGTTTTTATGCAAGAAAAAGATAGTAAATAAAAAATTTTATGGTATACTTTATACAAGTGAATTGGAGGTTTTTATGAATCAAAAAGCATTACAGATTTTAGAATACAATAAGATAACCGCACAGCTTGCAGAGTATGCTTCTTCTCCTTTGGGGAAAGCCCTCTGCCAGTCTCTTCTTCCCTCTTCCAGCTTAGAAGAAATTGTACAGAATCAGACCGAAACTACAGACGCTTTGACCAGAGTCCGCCAAAAAGGCAGCATCTCGTTTTCCGGCGTCCGCAATATTTTAGACTCCTTAAAACGTCTGGAAATCGGCAGTTCCCTTGGGATTTCCGAACTGCTCTGCATCAGTTCCCAGCTGACTGTGGCCGCCAGGGCAAAAGCCTATGGACGCCACGAGGAGTCGGAACTTCCCGACGATTCTCTGGAAGAAATGTTTAAGGCCCTGGAACCCCTGACTCCTTTAAATACGGAAATCAAACGGTGTATTCTCTCAGAGGATGAAATCAGCGATGATGCCAGCCCTGGCCTTCGCCATGTGAGACGGCAGATGAGAGGAATTGGAGATAAAATCCATACCCAGTTAAATTCTATTTTAAACTCCAGCAGAACCTATCTGCAGGATGCCGTTATTACCATGCGAGACGGACGCTACTGCCTCCCAGTCAAAGCAGAACACAAAAATCAGGTTTCCGGTATGGTTCACGACCAGTCGGCTACTGGTTCTACGTTATTTATTGAGCCTATGGCCATTATCAAACTGAATAATGATCTGCGGGAACTGGAAATTCAGGAAAAGAAAGAAATCGAAGCCGTTCTGGCTGATTTAAGCAACCAGGCAGTTCCCTATACAGAAGAACTCCGGACCAACCAGGCTATTTTGTCCCAATTGGACTTTATCTTTGCCAAGGCCGCTTTATCCCGCCATTATAAAGGCAGCGAACCCAAATTTAACAACAGGGGATTTATCCATATCAAAGACGGACGCCACCCCTTATTAGACCCTCAGAAGGTGGTTCCTATTACCATCCGCCTGGGCAATGAATTTGACCTGCTGATCGTTACCGGACCAAACACCGGAGGCAAAACGGTTTCTTTAAAAACCGTAGGACTCTTTACCCTGATGGGACAGGCAGGCCTTCATATTCCTGCCTTTGACGGTTCGGAACTGGCTGTATTTCATGAAGTCTTTGCTGATATTGGAGACGAGCAGAGCATTGAGCAGAGCCTGAGTACATTTTCGGCCCACATGACCAATATTGTCCATATTTTAGAAAAAGCGGATTCCCAGTCCCTCTGCCTCTTTGACGAACTGGGTGCCGGAACAGATCCTACAGAGGGTGCCGCTCTGGCTATTGCCATATTGTCCTTCCTTCATAATATGAAGTGCCGCACTATGGCTACCACCCACTACAGCGAATTAAAGGTATTTGCCCTCTCTGAGCCTGGTGTGGAAAATGCCTGCTGCGAATTTGACGTAGAGACTCTGCGTCCGACCTACCGTCTTCTCATTGGAATTCCAGGAAAAAGCAATGCGTTTGCCATCTCCAAAAAGCTGGGACTTCCTGATTACATCATTGAAGATGCAAAGACCCATATTGAAAGCGGGGAGGAAGACTTTGAAGACTTACTGGCCCACTTGGAAGAAAGCCGGCTGACCATTGAAAAAGAACAGGACGAGATTGCTTCTTATAAAAAAGAAATCGCCCAGTTAAAAGCCCGGCTGACCCAAAAAGAAGAACGTCTGGAAGAGCGGCGTGAAAAACTGATCCGCAGCGCTTCCGAAGAAGCCCAGAGAATCCTGCAGGAAGCCAAAGACACGGCAGATCAGACTATTAAAAACATTAATAAGCTGGCCTCCCAGTCCGGCATTGATCACAAAGCGCTGGAAGCTGAGCGCACCCGTCTCCGCAATAAATTAAAAGATACGGATCAGCGGCTGACCATAAAACAAAAAGGTCCCAAACAAACCATTTCACCGAAAAAGCTGAAAATCGGAGACGGCGTTAAGGTGCTTACTATGAATTTAAATGGCACAGTCAGCACCCTTCCCAATGCCAAAGGCGATTTGTATGTCCAGATGGGCATTCTCCGCTCCCTGGTTAATATTAA
Source organism: uncultured Clostridium sp. (assembly GCA_900551135.1). Taxonomy (GTDB): domain Bacteria; phylum Bacillota; class Clostridia; order Lachnospirales; family Lachnospiraceae; genus UMGS1370. The sequence continues at coordinate 1,665 of URUX01000119.1, read as the reverse complement.
AGATTTGGAACTTTTAAACGAACAGGACATCTCCGGCCCAACCCTGGAACCCAAACGTACCAATACCGGAAGCGGCAAAATTAAAATGAGCAAGTCCGCCTCTGTCTCACCTGAAGTGAATCTAATCGGCATGACTGTAGATGAAGCGATTCCTGTCCTGGACAAATATCTGGACGACGCTTATCTGGCACACCTTCCTCAGGTCCGGGTGGTTCACGGACGGGGCACCGGCGCTTTAAAGGCCGGCGTTCACAAACACCTGAAACGATTAAAATATATTAAAGATTTCCGTTTAGGCGAATTTGGTGAAGGAGATACCGGCGTTACAATCGTTACATTTAAGTAAGGAGGCATTATGGCAGAAAAACAGAAAATACTGATTGTAGATGATGACGCCAATATTGCAGAGTTGATTTCTCTGTATTTGGAAAAAGAATGTTTTGAAACACAGATTGTAGGAGACGGAGAGGAAGCCCTGCAGGTGTTTCCGGTCTTTAAACCCAACCTGATCCTGCTGGATCTGATGCTGCCCGGTATCGACGGCTACCAGGTCTGCCGGGAAGTCCGCAGTTCTTCTCAGGTTCCGATTATCATGCTGTCCGCCAAGGGCGAAATCTTTGACAAGGTTTTAGGCTTAGAATTAGGGGCCGATGACTATATGATCAAACCTTTTGATTCGAAAGAACTGGTAGCCAGAGTCAAGGCTGTTTTACGGCGCTATCAGGCTGCTCCCGCTCCTGCCGCTCCTGCCCTGGAACAGCAAGGCAATTTTGTAGAGTATCCTGACCTGATTGTCAATCTGACCAATTACTCTGTCACCTATATGGGGCGTTCCATTGAAATGCCCCCTAAGGAACTGGAACTTTTGTACTTTTTAGCATCCTCTCCCAACCAGGTATTTACCAGAGAGCAGCTTCTTGACAATATCTGGGGATACGAATACATCGGAGATACCCGTACTGTTGACGTACATATCAAACGTCTCCGCGAAAAAATCAAAGACCACAAAAACTGGGCGCTGACCACTGTCTGGGGCATTGGGTACAAATTTGAGGTGAAGCGATGAATCGTTCGCTTTACTCCAAGTTTATTTTAGGGTATCTGTTGTTCGGACTGTTAGGTTTTGTTACAATTGCTACCCTGTCCTCCCATATGGTTAACCAGTATTTGGTGGAACGCCATGCAGAAAATATGTATGATCACGCATCCACCCTTGCAGGGCAGTTCAGCAGCAAGTACAGCGATGCATCCCAGGATTTGGAGGTAACTTCTGAGCAGGTTGATTCCCTTGCTGATTTTATCCAGTCTGACATATGGGTCGTGGATCAAAATGGCTCCATCATTGTTGACAGTCAGGACGGCAAATGGGAACAGCAGGTCATTGAAGATTTTAATCCAACTGCCATTGGAAACCGTTCTTACGGCATCGGCAATTTTTATGGTCTGTTTCCCTATGACGTAATCAGCGTTTCTGCTCCCATTACAGGCAACTATAATACTTACGGCTATATTTTAATTCACTGCCCCGTTTCCAAACTGGTGCCGGAGCAGAACCGGATTTTAAATATTGTCTATATTACGGGATTGATTCTCTTTGCCCTTTCCCTGATTATCCTCCTGGTATTTACAAAAACGGTATACTTCCCTTTACGGAAAATTACTGTA
>URUX01000118.1 GCA_900551135.1 uncultured Clostridium sp. | reverse complement strand
ACCGGAGGGAAGCTGGGGGCAATTATAACCGCTCTTTTAGAAAAAAATTTACAGGTTCGCATTGTGATTACAGCCATTACTCTGGAGACTCTGTCAGAATGCCTGGAAGAGATGAAAACATGGGATTTTGAAGAAAGCGAAATTATTCAGGCCGGCATTTCGGAAACCATAAACGCCGGCGCTTACCATATGCAAAAAGGCAGAAATCCAGTTTATATAATTACACTGGCAGGCTGCAAAGGAAAGAAAGAGGCAGAGCATTAATGAAAAAACTGGTAATTGCAGCGCCCAAAAGCGGCAGCGGAAAGACCATTTTAACTTGTGGATTGTTAGAACTGTTAAAGAGAAAACAGATTCCAACCGCTTCCTTTAAATGCGGGCCGGATTACATAGATCCCTTGTTTCATAAACGGATTATAGGAGTGGAAAGCCGGAATCTGGACAGCTTTTTTGAATCGCCGGAAGGACTCAGAACGGCATTCTGGCATGGATGTGAGGGAAAGGATAACGGATTTGCCCTTATAGAGGGTGTAATGGGATACTTTGACGGACTGGGAGGGATTTCTCTGTCCGCCAGTACCTGTGAGACAGCAGAGATCCTTCAGGCTCCGGTGATTTTAACGGTAGATGCCAGAGGAAGCAGCCTGTCGCTGGCTGCGCTGATTCAGGGCTTTTTAAATTACTGTCCGTCAGAAGCCCAAATGGCAAACAGGGGAAAAAGCCGGATAAAGGGCGTTATTTTAAATCAGGTTTCTCCCATGATTTATCCCCGGTTAAAAAAACTTCTGGAATCCGAACTGGGAATTCAGGTAGCCGGATACATCCCTCATCTGGATTTTTTGCAGATTGAAAGCCGCCATTTAGGACTGGTTCTTCCGGATGAAATTGAAAATCTGAAAGAACAGATTCAGAAGCTGGCTGATGTTTTAGAAGAAACTTTAGACTGGGACTGTATCATGAACCTGGCAGAGGAAGAGGAGTTCCCTTATTCGGATAAAAAACGTGAAACAAAGCCGGCCAGTTCCTTCCGTCTCGGGGTAGCCCTGGATGAGGCTTTTTGCTTTTATTATGAGGAAAATTTAAGGGTCATGAAAGAACAGGGGGCATCCCTGGAATACATTTCTCTCATTCACGATAAAGAACTGCCGGAAGGTCTGGACGGTCTTTTGATAGGAGGCGGTTATCCGGAATTATATGCGGATAAGCTGGCGGAAAATAAAACCATGCGGTCTTCTGTTTATGAAGCTGCAAGAAACGGGATGGCCATACATGGAGAATGCGGAGGCTATCTGTATCTGCTGGAAACGCTGCAGGGAGCAGATGGGAAATCTTATCCCATGTGCGGAGTTTTTAAGGGAGCCGGGCAAAAAGGAACACGTTTGGGGAACTTTGGATACATTACCCTGAAAGCCAGGAACGATTCCCGGTTTTTTAAAAAAGGAGCAGAGATTAAAGCCCATGAATTTCATTACTGGAAGGCGGAAGAAAGGGAAGACAGGGTGGAACACGCCATAATGGATGCAGTAAAGCCAATCGGTTCCAGACAGTGGGCTGCCATGGAACAAAGGGGCTGTACCCTGGCGGGATTTCCGCATTTTTATTACCGTTCCTGTCCAGAATTTGCTGAAACATTTGCTGCTGCCTGTCTCAGTTACCAGAAGTCAAGGGAAGGGGTCAGAGGATGGAGATAAGGTTGAATGAAGGGTTGAAGATGGTACAGAAATTAGATGAAAAAGCCATGGCCCAGGCGAAAAACAGGTGGGACAGTGTGGCGAAGCCATTAAACAGCCTGGGACTTTTGGAGGAAGCCGTTATTAAGATTGCAGGAATTCAGAAAACATCCGATATAAATCTGGATAAAAAGGCAGTGGTAATTTGCTGTGGAGACAACGGAATCGTAGAAGAAGGGGTGACCCAGACCGGACAGGATGTTACGGCAATTGTAACGGAAAACTTTACAAAAGGAGAAAGCTGTGTCTGTTTGATGGCAAAGCAGGCTGGAGCAAAGGTAGTTCCCATTGATTTAGGCGTAGCAGCAGTTCTTTCCGGTACGCAAAAAACGTTTCCTGACGGAGACGGACCAGTCCGCATCTGGGACAGAAAAATAAACATGGGAACCAGCAATTTTCTCCATGGTCCGGCAATGAGCAGAAAACAGGCAGAAGAAGCTATAGAGACAGGAATGCTGGCGGTATCCCATTTGAAACAGCAGGGATATTCCCTGATTGCAACCGGGGAAATGGGAATTGGGAATACCACTACCAGCAGCGCAGTTGTGTCCGTACTGCTGGGAGTGCCGCCGGAAACAGTCACCGGAAGAGGAGCCGGACTGGACAGCAGAGGACTGGGCCGAAAGATTCAGGTGATAAAAGAGGGAATTGAAAAAAACAGGCCCGATCGGTCAGACGGCCTTGATGTGCTGGCTAAAGTAGGAGGTTTTGATTTGGCCGGACTGACAGGAGTTATAATTGGCGGAGCGGTTTACAGAATACCAGTGGTGCTGGATGGATTTATTTCAGGTGCAGCTGCGCTGGCAGCAGCATCTATCTGTCCGGAAGTTTCAGATTTTTTACTGGCTTCCCATGTTTCGGCAGAACCTGCTGGAAAAATGGTACTGGATGCATTGGGATTAAAACCGGTGATTTACGGAAACATGTGTCTGGGAGAGGGGACAGGAGCTGTGGCGTTTTTCCCTCTTTTAGATATGGCCTGTACGGTATATCACCAGATGAGCACCTTTCAGGAGATTGATGTTAAGGAGTATGAGCATTTGCTATGATTACAGTAGTAATTGGGGGAAGCGGGAGCGGAAAATCCCGGTATGCGGAACAGCTTTTAAGCAATACAAAAGCAGAACACAGGTATTATCTGGCTACCATGGAGGTATATGGCGACGAAGGGCGTCAAAAGGTCGAGAGACACAGGGCGATGAGGGAAGGGAAAGGATTTGCCACCATAGAACGCCCGAAAGACTTATCCGGAGTCTGTATTGGGACAGAGTGGGAAGACTCGGCGCTTTTAGTTGAATGCATATCCAATCTGACGGCAAATGAGTATTTTTCCTGGGAAGGCGGAGCCTCTGAGGAAAATGCCAGGCTGATTGAAGCAAAAATTGTACACGGGATAGCAGTCCTTTCTTCTCAGGTAAAAGATTTAATTATTGTGACCAACGACGTTTTTTCCGATGGAATCCAGTATTCAGAAGAAACCATGAATTATATGGAACTGTTGGGGAAAATTAACCAGAAACTGTGCCAGATTGCCGATCGGGCAGTGGAAGTAGTCTGCGGGATTCCTCTGACGCTGAAAGGAGAATGAGAAAAAATCTGATGAATGTATGGTATTCATGTGTAATTGCGTTTGCAATGTATTCCAGAGTCCCGGTTCCGGCTGTGGAATGGACGAAAGAAAGAATGCGGTATGTATTCTGCTTTTTTCCGCTGGTAGGTGTTTTGTGCGGAACTGGTATGTGGTGCTGGCTTTTGCTGGCAAAATGGGCAGGGTTTTCAGCAGAATCTGCCGGACTCATTGGAACGGCAATTCCCATTCTGATTACCGGGGGAATCCATATGGACGGTTTTTTAGATACCATAGATGCTTTAAGTTCTTATGGAAACAGAGAAAAGAAACTGGAGATTTTAAAGGACCCCCATACTGGTGCATTTGCCATTATTGGATGCGGCGTTTATCTGCTCTGCTATGCAGGACTGATGGTTCAGTGGGCAGAGATGGCTATGGGAAAGGGAGATTCTTACCTGCCTTCCGCACAAATGTGTCTGGCCTTTGGAACGATATTTGTTCTGGAACGGGCTTTTTCCGGCCTTTCTGTAGCATCCTTTCCCTGTGCAAAAGGGACGGGACTGGCAGCTGCATTTGCTGACAGCGCACAGAAAAAAACGGTGCAGATTTGTTTAACAGTATGGATTTTTGCGTGTTTGGCCGCATTAATCCGGACAGCCGGATTTTTGGGACTGGCAGCTGGAATCAGTCAGGCAGCCGCATTTTACTGGTATTACCGGATGTCGAAAACGAAATTTGGCGGCATTACGGGAGATCTGGCAGGATGGTTTTTACAGGTCAGCGAGGCAGCCGGTCTGCTGGTTTTGACTGTTGGTTTTCAGCTTTTTTGATAAGACAGGTTACAGGTTCAAGGATTATAATGGAGAGAAATAATGATACTGATTATTGGAGGCGCATTTCAGGGAAAACGCCGGTTTGCAGAAACCATAGCAGGAAAAACTGCAGACTGGTGTGACGGCAGAACAGCCGGGTGGGAGGATTTTTGTCACGCTTCTTATTGTGTTCACCTTCCGGCTATGGTTGACAGAATGATGAAAACAGAAGCAGCCGGGTTTTCAAAGGAATCCTTTGTCAGTCGGCTTTTGTCAGATGGGAACGATAAAATTCTGATTGGAGAAGAAGTAGGCTCCGGCATCGTTCCGGTGGATGCGTATCAGCGCAGATGGCGGGAAGAAACCGGCCGGATCTATTGCATGCTGGCAGAACAGGCTGACCAGGTCTGGCGGGTAACCGGCGGTCTCGGACAGAGAATCAAGTAGTTTATCAGGCATCAAGTTACATATTGGAGGATGACATGAAAGAGAGAGCAGCAGCCTTGCTGGCAGGATGTATTCTGGATCTGATAATCGGAGATCCCCATTGGATTTACCATCCGGTACAAGCCATAGGGGCCGTTATAACAGGACTGGAAACAGTCCTTCGTCATCTGACTGGAAACAGAGGAAAACAGGCGGAATTGTGGGCAGGCAGAGTTTTGACAGTCCTGGTGGTTTTGATATCAGTCAGCATTCCATGGCTTGTATTAAAGGCTGCATATTACGTTCATCCCATACTTGGCTTTGTTGTGGAAAGCCTGTTCTGCGGCCAGCTGTTAGCAGCCAGAAGCCTTTATGACGAAAGCTGGAAAGTAGGAAAAGCCTTAAAAAAAGGAGATGTCAGGGAGGCTAGAAAGCTGGTTTCTATGATTGTAGGAAGGGATACGGAACGGTTAGATGAGGCGGGAATTACCCGCGCTGCAGTGGAAACCGTAGCAGAAAATACTTCGGATGGAGTTATTGCCCCATTTTTTTATATGGCCTTATTTGGAGCGGCAGGAGGATTTTTTTATAAAGCAGTTAATACAATGGATTCCATGATTGGATATAAAAATGAAAAGTATCTGTACTTTGGACGGGCAGCAGCCAGATTAGATGATTTGTGCAATTACATTCCGGCCAGACTGGGGGCAGTGCTGCTGACTGGGTCTGCTTTTCTGCTGGGATATGATGGAAAAGAGGGCTGGAGGATTTATAAAAGAGACCGGTATTGCCATGCCAGCCCCAATTCTGCTCATGGAGAAGCCGTCATTGCGGGAGCGCTTCATCTGCGTCTGGCGGGAGATGCCTGGTATTTTGGAAAACTCCATCAAAAGCCCTATATTGGTGACGATATCCGTCCGCCAGAGCCGGAAGACATCAGAAGGGCCGGAAGGATTATGTTTGGGGCAGAAGGCCTGATGCTGGCTCTTTATCTGGCAATCGCTTTGAAAGGATGGATTTGATGGAATACGGACATGGAGGAGATATCTACAGTCAGAAAGTGAAACTGGATTTTTCCGCAAATATTAACCCTCTGGGACTTCCAGATGGAGTGAAAGAAGCTTTAAAAAAGGGAATTTCTTTGTGCTCCAGTTATCCGGACAGCCAGTGCCGGACTCTTGTGACTGCCTTATCGGAGTATCACAAGCTGCCGGAGGAGTGGATTGTCTGCAGTAATGGGGCGGCGGATTTGATTTTTCAGCTGGCTTTTGGATGCAGGCCGGATAAGGCGCTTCTGGTATCGCCGTCTTTTTCTGAATATAGCAGTGCGCTTGCGGCTGCCGGATGTGATATCCAGTATTTTGAATTGGGAGAAGAAGACGGATATGCCTTGGATACAGCCCGGTTTTGCAGTTTCCTGAAGGAAAACTGTACAGGAAAAACCATGGTTTTTTTATGCAATCCCAATAATCCGACAGGCCTTGTCCTGGACAGTCCGGACGTATTAAAAATTGCAGAAGTGTGTCAGGATAATGGAATGATTCTGGCTGTAGATGAATGTTTCTGCGATTTTTTAGATAAACCGGAAAGGTGCAGCATCATTCCGCGGCTGGGAGAGTTTCCGAATACAGTGGTAATAAAAGCTTTTACAAAGATGTACGGAATGGCTGGGCTGCGGCTGGGATACGGCCTTTGCAGCAGCAAAGAAATACTGGAATCAGTCAGGAAGGTCAGACAGCCGTGGAGTGTGTCTGTACTGGCCCAGGAAGCAGGAACTGCAGCGTTAAAGGAAAGGGATTATGTAGAAACCACCAGAAAATTGATCCGGTGTGAGAGGGACTATTTAAAAAAAGGGCTGGAAGCACTTGGCTTTCTGGTCTGGGATTCCAGAGCCAATTACCTGTTTTTTAAGGATACAAATCAGGAACCAGAGAAGCTTTATGGGCAGATGCTGGAAAAGGGGATTTTGATTCGTTCCTGTAAAAATTATCAGGGTTTAAATGGAAGCTATTACCGGATTTGTGTAAGAACCAGAGAGGAAAACAAACAGTTTTTACAGTCTGTAAGGGCTGTGATTGGAGAATGATTATGGCAAAAGCAATTATGATTCAGGGTACGATGTCGAATGTGGGAAAAAGCCTGCTGGCAGCCGGTCTGTGCCGCATTTTTAAACAGGATGGATATAAGGCTGCGCCTTTTAAATCCCAGAACATGGCATTAAATTCCTGCATTACAGAAGAAGGACTGGAGATGGGAAGGGCACAGGCGGTTCAGGCAGAAGCGGCTGGAATCAAACCTTCAGCCGATATGAATCCCATTTTACTAAAACCTTCCAGCGATACTGGTTCCCAGGTGATTGTAAGGGGAATTCCTCAGGGAAATATGACAGCAAGGGAATATTTTTCTTATAAGAAAAAGCTGATCCCCCAGATTATGGAATCTTACCGACGCCTGGAAGAGCAATATGACATTATTGTGATAGAAGGAGCCGGAAGTCCGGCAGAAATCAATTTAAAGCAGGATGATATTGTCAATATGGGAATGGCGAAAATGGCCGGCGCTCCGGTGCTTCTGGCTGGGGACATTGACCGTGGAGGCGTATTTGCCCAGTTGTACGGCACCATGGCATTATTAGAAGAAGATGAAAAAAGCCGGATAAAGGGGCTGATTATTAATAAATTCCGGGGAGACAAATCGATATTAGATCCAGGGATTGAGATGCTGGAAACCCTGTGTCAGGTACCGGTTGCCGGAGTAGTGCCTTATATGGATATTCAAATTGAAGAAGAAGACAGTCAGAGCGGATGTATGCAAAATCAGGGAAAGGAAAGCAGCGGGAAACCGGAGGCTGCATGGGTCACCATAGGAGTGATTCGTTTTCCGCGTATTTCCAATTTTACGGATTTTGCAGTATTTTCCTGTATTCCCGGTGTTCGGGTATCCTTTGTGACCTCGCCGGAGGAACTGAGAAATGTGGATATGGTCATTCTTCCGGGGACGAAAAGCACCATCAGCGATTTACTGTGGATGAGGCAGAATGGCCTGGAAGCGGCAATTTTAAAACTGGCAGAACAGAAAGTC
>URUX01000117.1 GCA_900551135.1 uncultured Clostridium sp. | reverse complement strand
AGAAGTGGCGGAATTGGCAGACGCGCACGGTTCAGGTCCGTGTGGTAGCAATACCATGAGAGTTCAAGTCTCTTCTTCTGCACGATTTACAGGAAGTCGTTTGACTTCCTTTTTTGTTATTCCCCAAAAGCTTCTGCTCATTCATCTTTTCATCACTCCCAGGGCTGCTGTAATCCCGGAAAACAGGGTTTTTTTCGCAATTAATTCAGCTCCTGAACAAACTACGGCCCGTTCACACACATTTCCCACTCCCACAGTCTGTTTCACAAAGTCCGACTCTGAAAATTCTCCTTCCACATTCCCCAGTTCTTCTGCTGTATAAGAAAACAATTCCCAGCCTCTGGCTGTTACCAGTTCTGCAATCGCCGGCTCTTTTTCTTTTATATCAATCGTAGCCACTCCTAAAACAGCACTGCGACTGATGTGATGCTGTTCCAGCATCTGATCCACCGCTCTGCCAAGAACTTCTCCGTCTGTCCCTTTTCTGCATCCAATCCCAATCACTACCGCTCTGGGAATCAGCTTCAGATAACCGGCCTTCTCCTGATCGGAAATGGTAATCCATACTGTTAAACCGTTTTGTTCGTCCAGTTCCGGCAAGGCAAACCCTTTTGGCGCAGGAAACTCTCCCCAGTCTGCCTTCCACCCTATGACGTTTCCTTCCAGCAGCCTGGCAGATACCTGTTTGGCCAGTCTCCTGTCTGTCAGATACAGATGGTTTTCTCTGGCAAATACATCGACCGCAAAAAGATGATTAACATCTGTAGCAGTGGTAATTACCGGAATGGCATGCAGTTCCTGCCCCAGGACTTCTGCAAGCCTATTGGCTCCTCCCATATGTCCCGATGCCAGAGGGATTGCAAAACGTCCCTTTTCATCCATTACCACTACTGCAGGATCCGTAAATTTATCCTTTAAAAAAGGAGCGATGGTCCTGACTGCAATTCCGGCCGCTCCAACAAACACAATTCCCTGGTTTTCTTTCCAGCAATCCCTGGTCCAGTCTGAAAGACTCATACCGTTCTGCCATTTGTCTATCCTGCATCTGTATCCATGCATTTCCAGTACTCTGCCTGCCTTCTCTGCCAGCTGGCTTCCCGCCTTTGTAAAACTGATGATTCCGATTTTCATCCAATTCTCCCTATGCCAGGGCATCTATCTGTCCCCCGGCTCTTTCTCCAATCGTTATCTGCAAAACAGCAGCCCCAGATAAACCCTGAGAAGCCGCTGCTTTTTTACAACAACCATTTAATTTTCCTGGTTCTTTTTCTGTTCTCTTCGTTTTTTCGTAATTAATCCGCCAATTCGTCCGCTTTCTTTTGCAGTCAGGCTTCTCCAGCCTCCGCTTATTACTTTGTCCCTTAATCCCAGTTCTTCTGCGATTTCAAACTTCAGTTTTTCCTCCGGACTTAAGTCTGCCGGATCAAACGGCTTTTGTTTTTTTGTTTTCGTCATATTGGATGCCTCCTTTTTCTGTGCACCCAAATGATTCCCGTTTTTTATCCTCTTTATACCGGTTCTTCTCTTATTCTTTTTCTGAACAGTACACTGCTGTCTAATACGTTAAATAGAAAGATACCGTGGTGCTGCCAGTTCCCACTTCTAATTCCATGGTTTTTACAGCACCCAGCCCCCGATTATCTATTTTTTCCTCCAGACCGATTCCGCTATACCGGGAATCTCCTATTTGAATGGTTCCTGCGCCAGTTTCCAAGTCATAGTTAAAGTCTTCTTTTTTCCCTTCCAGAAGAAATACCAATTCTCCCACTCCGCAGTCTCCCTCTGCTTTTCTCTCTACAGCGCCTTCAATGTCTGCTCTTCCAGTCCCTGCACTTACATCCAGTTCCTCCGTCCGGATACCTGACGCTTCAATCACGCCTGCTTTTGTACTAAAATCCATCATTCTGGTCTGAATATTTTCAACTGTACAGGTTCCGGCATCAATCTCACATTCCAGTTCGCTGATTACTGCAGTCTCCGGAATGCCAATCCGGACCGTTCCATAGGATTCATTCTGAAACCATGCAAATTCTTTCCTTCTCTGGCAGACTTTCAGTTCTCCCCCTTGTTCGTGGATGAAGACGCCCCTTTTTTGCGCCTGTCCATCTATCCCAATCTGGATTTCGTTTTCCGAAACCGGATATATTTCCACTTCTCCTCCCAACAGTTCTATATCAATTTTATAGATCCTGTCCGGCAGAAAACTTTGCGCCTGTCCATCTGATATCTGGTCCGTCTCCGCCGTTTTTCCAAGTCCTTCGTCTTCTATAGGATTATTGGGATTCACCTCTTCCCAGCGCCTCCATCTATGCTCCAGGCCGTCTTCCCAGCACTCCCATCTTTCTTCAGCAGAATCAGCGCTGATGTATCTGATACCATCTTCTGAAATATGAACTGCCCCGGGTTTCGCTCCCAGCCCCATGGCAGCCAGCGCCGTAATACCGCCGACTCCATACATAATCGCTCCCGCAGCTGCAGCAATCTTAATCCATTTTTTCATACGCTTCTCCTTTCTTTACGAAAGAATCGTTCAACAACAGTTACAGCAGCTTTTACCAGCCCTGCAATAGTCTTTACAAGCCACGGCAAAAATTTTCCATAAAACAATGCGCTGACGGCAAGAGAAAGGATTCCGATTCCCAAAACCGCAATTCCAACCCCCACACACCAAATCCCATTTATCAGGTTAAACGGCGTTACCATGACCACAACTCCTGCGATAATCGCCAGAACCCCTGCAATCAGCCAGGCCGCTGTCCAGACTGCTGCGCCCAATAACACGGCCAGCAGCAAGGCGGCAGCGCCTGCCGCCAGTCCCAGTATGCCTCCAGCTGCTCCTATCCCCAGTCCAAACACCAGCAGAATCAGCGGCAGCGCAATTATGGCAAGAATCACAAATCCCAACATTTTCCAGACATTGTTTTTCTTTTCTTTGGAAGTGCCATTTTCCGAAACCGGCTCCTGGTTAGGATTTATTTTTTCTTGTTCATAAGAAAAACGCTGATATCCGGATTCTTTCTCTTCTTCTCTGTGAGCAAGCTGGTAGTTAGGCTGACGAAATCTGTCATCCTCGTATCCTCTCTCGGTAAATCCGCCGCCTGACTCCAAATCACCCTTTAAATCTGCCCGGATGATTGCGGCGATCCGTTCCGGACTGCCAAATTCCTTTAACACCTTTTCTTCATTTTCCGGCCCTGCTTCTGCCAGATAATCTGCATAGTAATTCAGGGCATCCGCCTTTTCCCCATCCGGAATATCCTGAAGAAGATATTCCAGTTCTTTCATAAATGTCTCTCGATTCATATACAGGCCTCCTCAAAAATGCGGGATATCTTCTCTGAATAATTTGCCCACTCTCCACGATAAAGATTCAGCTGTACTCTGCCCCGCTCTGTAATCCGGTAATATCTGCGGTTTCTTCCGTCAATTGCCATATCGTATGTCTCCAGGCAATCATCCTTTTGCAGTCTTCTCAAAACCGGATACAGGGTTGATTCGGAAATCTCAATTGCCCGCTGGACATCCTGGGTAATCTTATATCCGTAAGTCCCTTCTGTGTCTCTGGATACAACTGCCAGTACAATGGCATCCAGCAATGCAGAACCCGTATTAAATACCATAGGTTTTTCCCCTCTCTGATGTTGTGCCAACTATAATACTGTATATCCAATATTATATTACATATAATATTGTTTATAACCATATTATATGCTATATAATATTAGTTGTCAACACTTATTTACGGCTGTCAGTAAATCCTTACTCTGCATCCCAGTTCCGTCACAGGCCACAAACAGTCCATTACCGGATTTCCAACTGCTACACACCCTTCTGTAGGGCCGCCTTTCTCCCCATGAATCTCAATATAGCCGCCCAGCGCTGTATTCCAGTCCGGCATAGTTCCCTGAGCAATGGATGCTGCGATCGCATCCCGTTCTCCTTTCGTAATAAGACCGGATTCATATCCCCTGTCTGCATCTTTTACATTGGGATAAGAAAGTCCCAGCGCCCGGTAATACTGGCTGTCAGCCTTTTTTAAACACACATAGTATTCCCCTCTGGGAGTTCTTTTGTCTCCCCGGAAGCACTTGTCTCCTTCTTCTGAGTTCATCCCCACCTGTGCAATAAACCGATCAATAATCTGGGTTCCATAGCACAAAAACAGGGTTCTTGTCTTTAAAGAAACTGCTATATGAATTTCATCCATCTCTCTTTCCTCTGAAATCCGCTGCACCATAACCTCATCATAAGGAGTTGCCATGGCAATCGAAATCTGAGGAGGCCGGATGGTTTTTCCATACGCAGTGATCTTCAAAAAAGGCGCTGCTATTCCGGTTATGAAAAATACTCCGGCGAAAACAGCCCCTGTGCCAATACTCCTGATTTTCTTTTCCCTGCCTGATACCATATCAGAAATCCGGTTCTTTTTGTTCATATATCTGCAGTTCCTCCAAATGGGTTTAAAAGCAAAAATCCCCCTCTGCCGGATTATGCAAAGGGGGAATCTGATTTTTAATTATTCTGCATCAACGTATGCGTTAATGTCTACGTCTGCAACATCTGCATCAGCTGGAACTTCTTTCTGCTCCGGAGCCAACAGCGCCTTGATGCTCAAGCTGATCTTTCTGTCAGCTTCGTTGAAGTCAACTACTTTTGCTTCTACTTCCTGGCCAATCTTTAATACGTCAGCCGGCTTCTCAATATGCTCTTTTGCAATCTGGGAAACGTGAAGCAGAGCATCTACACCTGGCTCTAACTCTACGAATGCGCCGAAATCGGTCATACGTGCTACGCGGCCGGTTACTACATTGCCAACTGCATATTTCTCAGCTGCAGCTGCCCATGGATTGGTCTCCGGGAACTTTAAACTCAGAGCAATCTTTTCGCCCTGGATGTCCTTAATCAGTACACGAACCTGATCACCGGTCTTAAATACCTTCTTCGGGTTCTCTACTCTGCCCCAGCTCATCTCAGAGATGTGAAGCAGACCGTCAGCTCCGCCTAAGTCGATGAATGCACCAAAATCAGTTACATTCTTAACAGTACCTTCTACTGCGTCACCAACATGAATTCTCTCGAATAATTCTTTCTGCATAGCTGCCTTCTTAGCAACCATCAGCTGCTTTCTGTCACCAATGATTCTTCTTCTTTTCGGATTGAACTCGGTAATTACAAACTCAATCTCCTGACCTGCGTACTTGGATAAATCCTTCTCATAGGTATCAGATACCAGACTTGCAGGAATAAATACTCTTGCTTCGTCTACTACCACGCTTAAACCGCCATCTAAAACCTGGGTAACCTTTGCGGTTAATACTTCCTGGCTGTTGAATGCCTCTTCCAGTCTCTTGTTGCCTCTGTCAGCTGCCAGTCTCTTGTAAGAAAGAGCCACCTGGCCTTCACCGTCATTTACCTTAATGACTTTTGCTTCCATCTCATCGCCTACGTGTACAAGAGTGGTTAAATCTACGCCTGGCTCGTTGGTATATTCGCTTCTTGGAATAATGCCATCAGACTTGTAACCTATATTTAAAACTACTTCATCTTCTTTGACGTCGATGACCTTACCAGTGACTACCTCTCCTGTACGTATTGTCTTTAATGATTCTTCTAACATTTGTTCAAAACTTAATTCTGACATTAGTATGAACCTCCTTAATAATGTTTTTGGGAGTGGATGCTCCCGCTGTAATACCTACGCTTCGCACAGAACTTACACTTTCAGGTTCCAAATCGTCAAATGTCTGGATGTAATATGTGTTCTCACACTCCCTGCGGCAGATCTCATATAACTTCTGGGTATTGGAGCTGCTCTTCCCGCCAATGACAATCATGGCGTCTACCTCAGAAGCAATCCTGCGCGCTTCCGACTGCCTTTCCTGTGTTGCATTGCAAATCGTATTTAAAACACTAATATCATAACCCTTTTTTAAAAATTTTTCAACTAAATCTTGAAATTTATTGTAATTAAATGTCGTCTGAGACACAATACTAAGCTTTTCTCCGGCTTCAAGGGATAACTTGTCTATCTGTTCCTCGGATTCTACCACAATCGTATCCGGATTTGCCCATCCTTTTATCCCTTCTACTTCCGGATGTTTCTCATTTCCAATGATAATTACCCTGCGGCCTTTTTCATTTTCTTCTTTTACAATACGGTGAATTTTTTTCACAAAGGGACAGGTAGCATCCACAATTTCTATCTGGTTTTGTTCCAGCAGTTCATAAACCGGCTTTCCCACACCATGTGAACGGATAATGACCACACCATCCTTTAACCGCCTTAATTCTTCTTCGGTTTCGATAACCCTGACTCCCTTTTTTTCTAAATCTTTTACCACTTCTTCATTGTGGATAATCGGGCCATAAGTGTAAATAGGGCGGCCGTCCTGCCTGTCAATCTGCTCGTATACTTTATTGACTGCCCGTTCCACTCCAAAGCAAAAACCGGCCGTCTTTGCTACAATCACTTCCATCAGACATCCAGCCCCTTTCTGCAGGCAGCGGCGATAATGGCATCGATTACCTGTTCAATGGTCATGTCAGAACTGTCCACCAGTACTGCGTCCTCTGCCTGCTTCAAAGGAGAATGTTCTCTGTGCATATCCCGATAATCTCTCTCTATGATATCTTGCTCAATTTCTTCCAGATTACACATAATTCCCTTTTCTTTTAACTCTTCATACCGCCTTTTGGCCCTGACTGAAGAACTGGCAGTCAGATAGATCTTTGTCTGGGCATCTGGAAGAACGCAGGTTCCAATATCTCTGCCGTCCATGATAACATTGGCAGTCTTTGCCAGTTCCTGCTGGAGCTGCACCAGTTTTTCCCTTACCGGAAGGTACACACTGGTCGCGGATGCCATATTTCCTACTTCCTCCGTCCGGATTTCAGAAGAAACATTTTCTCCGTTTAAGATAACCTGCTGACTTCCATCTTCATAGCGAATGGTTATCTCCACCTGGCTGCAGGCAGACTCAATGGCTTTTTCATCTTCTTTATCAATTCCATGACGCAGAAAATACAGAGCCATGGCACGGTACATTGCTCCGGTATCCACATAAATAAATCCCAGCTTTGCTGCTGCTGCCCTGGCAATGGTACTCTTTCCGGCTCCTGCAGGGCCATCTACTGCAATATTAAAATAAGACATGTTATTTCCTCCCGTTTTCATTTGGAATTCCCATTCCGGCTGCCCAGCCGGTAGACCAGGCAATCTGAAGGTTATATCCTCCCGTTACTGCGTCCAGATCCAGAACTTCCCCGGCAAAATAAAGTCCTTTTACCAGTTTTGATTCCATGGTGGATGGATTGACTTCTTTTACTGCAACGCCGCCCTGAGTGATAATCGCCTCTTTGTATCCCCGTAGTCCGGTCAGGGTCAGAGTGAACTGTTTTATTTCTTCCACCAGCTTCTGACGTTCGTTTCTGGTAATTTCATTTACCTGCTTATCTGGATCAATACCGCTTCTGTTTATTATAACCGGTATCATTTTAGCCGGAAGAAGATGGTTTAAAGAATTTTTAAACTGTTTATTTTTTGCACTTTCAAAATCTCTCAAAATCCGATCGTCCAGCTGCTCCACGGACAAAGCCGGCTTTAAATCAACAGACAGGGTCAGAGGCCCCTTTTGAATGGCTTTGGCACAGCAGCTGCTGGCGCTTAACAGCACCGGACCGCTGACTCCGAAATGAGTAAACAGCATTTCTCCAAAGTCCCGGTACAACTCCTTTTTGCCATTTTT
>URUX01000116.1 GCA_900551135.1 uncultured Clostridium sp. | reverse complement strand
AGGTCGCATTCCACGACCTCATCACATTCATTTAAACATAAATCAATTCTTTCAGAATAATCTCTTCTGCAATCACTCTATGCCGGTTGCCGGCTCTTACCCATGCCATCTGATCTTTCTCCTTATCCGGCAATGGTTCTTTTTCTTCCAACTGCTTCAGGATCACTTCTTCCCATTCTCTGGCTGCCTTATCTACTTCC
This sequence comes from uncultured Clostridium sp., assembly GCA_900551135.1. GTDB lineage: Bacteria > Bacillota > Clostridia > Lachnospirales > Lachnospiraceae > UMGS1370. Next base: position 7,584 of record URUX01000116.1, on the reverse strand, counting down.
AGAAGATGCTCTCCAATAGTGTCCTGCAGAAGCATCACCTGATAAGTTGCATTTCGATGGTTCTTCAGATAATCTCTGCGAAGAAAACCATACTTGCCAAGTTGCTCCATCTGCTCACCGGATTTATAGGTGAGATTCGGGATCAGATATCCATTTACATTTGTATACGTTAATTTCATTTTATTAGCACTCTCCATTTCTCATCATTTTTTGACCACAAATTTACGACATTTACGACAAATCTGACACTGCTTTACAATACCAGACAAAATGACCTATGCCCTGGAAAGCCTGTAAAACAGGCACTTCCGGGATACACAAGACAGGACAAAAATCAACTTCCATTATCAAGAGGTGAGTGCTAATTTATTTGTGAAAATTCTGTGAACTCCTGATTTCCCCTGTTATTGACATTTTTTCCATTCCGATCTATACTTTTGTAGAACAAAATATTAAGACACGCTAGGGGAGCTTAAGGCTGAGACTGGGAACTGTTTACAGTTATCCTGACCCTCATTACTTGAACCGGTTAATGCCGGCGTAAGGAAGCAGCAAATACTGTTTGATACCTGTCTTCTGCAGGATACCGCAGCATTTGATACAGCACCCCTCCTGTCAGTCAAGGAGGTTTTTATATGTCCAGTTTTTTAGTAACTTCTGAAGGCGGCCTGACTGCTGCCGGTTATGGCGTCTCTGCTGCCGCCGCCATTTTACTTTTCCTGATTGGCGGACTGGTAAAGGGGCACAGCAAAAAAGGCCAGTCCATGTCCACGAAACAAATGGTATTTTGTGCTATGGCTATGGCTCTGTCCTTTCTGACATCCTATATCAAACTGTTTTCCGCACCCTGGGGCGGCTCCATTACCCTGTGCAGTATGCTGTTTATCTGCTTAATCGGCAATTGGTACGGAGTACGGGTTGGCATTTTAACCGGACTTGCCTATGGCATTCTCCAGTTTCTTCAGGAACCCTTTGTCCTTTCCTTTTTCCAGGTATGCTGCGATTATATACTGGCCTTTGCCGCTCTGGGACTGGCAGGTTTATTCTGCAAATCCAAAAACGGTTTAGTAAAAGGCTATCTTGCAGGCATTATTGCCCGCGGCGCATTCCATTCCTTAGGCGGTTATCTGTATTGGATGGAATATATGCCGGAAAGTTTTCCGCAGGCGCTGCGCCCTGTTTACCCAATCGTTTACAACTACTCCTACATTTTGGCAGAAGGCGTTATCACCATTCTTATCATTTCCCTTCCGCCGGTGGCAAAAGCTTTAGCTGAAGTCCGCCGTAAGGCAGTAGACTTGTAAAATCCCCCCTGAGAAAATTCCCAGAACATCATTCAGAGCACTTGTCTGATGTCTGGGAATTTTCTATCCGGGGTTATCTGCCGGCCGACTCCCTGCGCTGCTTCGCAGCCCTTACCAGATGCTTTGCCAGCACAGAAGTCGTGACAGCGCCTACGCCTCCCGGCACCGGAGTGGCCATCGACGCTTTTCCTTCCAGAGAATCAAAATCCACATCCCCGCAAAGATTTCCATCCTTGTCCACATTAATTCCCACATCAATCACAATGGCATCCTGCCCCACATAAGAACTGTCCAGCATCTTCGCTTTTCCTGCTGCTGCAATCAGAATTTCTCCGTTCTGACAGATTTTTGCAAGTTCTCTGGTTCGGGTATGGCAAATCGTCACCGTTCCATTTTCCTTTAACAGCAGCATGGCCAGAGGACGGCCTACTACCATGCTGCGGCCTACGATTACAATCCGTTTTCCGGAAATTTCAATATCGTTGGCTTTTAACACTTCTACCACAGCCTCTGCCGTACATGGTGCAAATCCCTGGCTGTCTCCGGAAAATACCTTTGCTATATTAGCCGGGCAAATGCCGTCTAAATCCTTTTTGGGATCGATTAATTCTGTAATCCTGTTTTCATCAATCTGACTGGGAAGGGGACGGAATAACAAAATTCCGTCTATCGCTTCATCTTCATTAATTTCTAAAAATGCCTGTTCAAAATCCTCATGAGAGATATCGGAAGGAAATGCGCAGATCTGAGCCAGAAGCCCCAGCTTTTCCATACGCTTTAGCGCCCCTCTTTCATAAGAACAGTCATCCGGACGCTCTCCCACCCGTACAATGGCAAGCCTGGGAATCCTGCCTCCCTCTGCCTGCAGTTCCTCCAGTTCACTTTGTATTTCCTGCTGGATTTTGGCTGATACTGCCGCACCTTTTAATGAAATCATCCTCTCAGCCCCTTCCTTACCATTTCATATATCTGATATGCCTGTCCAAGTCCCTGAGCCAGCATCTCATCTGCCCTCCGGTTCAGTTCTTCTGCCTTCTCACGGTTCTTCATAGATCTGGTATTAATATATACATTCATAACAGCTCCTGAAAGGGCTGTCCGGATAAACTGCACGCCTACCCCCACATCACTGACTGCCAGACGGCTTCCTTTTTCTCCCAGAAATTCCAGAATATCCAGCATCTTTAACGCTTCTTCCATGAGTTCCATAGGAACTCTGCTGGCTGCCAGAAGATTTTCTTCCATTACCGTTTCTTTATAAATCCGCTCCTCTTCTGTACCGGCAGGCAGGCCATAGCAGGCCGCCAAAGGTGCAAACACCCTGGCATCCTCATCTGCCAGCTGGAAAAACCGTCTCTGAAGCTGCTCCATGGTTTCCAGCTGCCTGATAACCTCCTGTTCCACATCTGCATATTTCTTTTTTCCAATGGTCAGATTTGCTACCATCTGCCCCAGGGCATTGCCTAAAACACCTGCCAGGGCAGAAGCACCTCCGCCGCCTGGAGTTGGGGCTTTAGAAGATAAGTCTGCTGTAAATTCTTCGATTGTCTGTCTCTTAATTTCCATATCCGACTCCTTTCCGGGATTGTTTCACATACCATTGTATTATAGCCCATGAAAATTCATATGACAATGCAGGATTACCAACTAATATAAATCAAGAAGGGCGCCGCTCTATCACCTGATTTCATGATTTTGCGACACCCCGTCTCTATCACTTCTGTTCTGCTGTAATCCTTTTTCACGTACTCTTTCTTACAATAATCTCCGGCTGGATTGCCAAAGATGCGCTGACTCCCCTGTTTTCCAATAAATCCTGAAGGGTTCTGGCACAAAGAGTTCCCATCATTTCCGCCTTGATATCCACTGTAGTCAGTTCCGGATCACATACAATGGTATCAGGGGAATTGTCGTATCCTACAATGGCTACATCCTCCGGCACCCGGATGCCGCGCCGCTTTAACTCTTTCATTGCGCCGATAGCCGTAATATCTTCTCCAAAAATCAATGCAGTAAAGGGCCTCTTCAGTTCCATAAGCTGCTGTACTGCCAGCGCACCGCCTTCCAGTCCGTACTGGCAGCGAATCACCCTTGACTGCCCATCTGCGATGTCATGGAGTTTCATGGACTCTAAAAAACCTTTTTCCTTTTCCTTGCCGCTGTCTGTATCCAGGTCACAGATACAGAAAATTTCCCTGTGGCCTTTCTCATACAGAAAATCAGCAGCACTCCGGATTCCTTTTAAATCGTCAATTAAAATCGAATGAAAATTTGGCAAATCCAAATGTCCATTGGCCATAACCACCGGAATCCTGCGTACCTTTCCCGTAATTTCCATTCTGTCTTTCAGTTCATTAAAAGTAGAGCCGATTAACACAACGCCGTCTACCTGTTTTTCTGCTAAAAGATTGATGTAGCGGGCACATTCTTCTATCTTTCCGCCAGTATTGCACACCATTACATTATAGCCTTTTTGGATAAATTCCCGTTCAATAATATACACCTGCCTTGCATGCTGGGGAATCCGAAGATCCACAGTCAGAATCGCAATGGTTTTCATTGTCTTGGAAACCATTCCCCTGGCAATGGCGCTTGGCTTATAATCGTATTTTTTCAGTACCTCTTCAATCCGTCGCTTCATTTCCGGATTAACATTTCCTTTTTTATTCATCACTCTGGATACAGTTGAAATAGAAACTCCGGCTTCGGCGGCAATATCATAAATGTTCATTCCCTGCCTCCATTATCATCACTACCCTATTTTCTATTGTAAAACAAATAAAAGGAATTGTCACTATATAAACCGGAAAAATTTACAAAATTTTACAGTTGCGTTCCAATTACTGCTAAAAGTCGTGAAACCATTTCATCAATTTCTTCTTTTTCTACGATAAGAGGCGGAATAAACCGGATGGTATTGTCTGCTGCGCTGATTAAAACCAGTTTTTCTTCCATCAGCGCCTTGTTTACCACAGTTCCCGCTGGCATGGTTTCAGCAAACTGAAGCCCTTGCATCAGTCCCATTCCTCTGTGGTCTGTTACTGCTTCACAGTTGTTTTTGACTTCTTCCAGTTTCTCCCACAAATACTGTCCCATCTCCTGGACATGGGACAGCAGATCTCTCTTTTTAAAAATATCCAGCACAGCCTCTGCGGCGGCACCTGCCAGCGGATTCCCTCCGTAGGTACTGCCATGATCTCCTGGAACCATGGCTGTGGCAGCTTTGCCACAGGCTAAAAATGCCCCGATGGGAATCCCGTTTCCCAATGCCTTTGCAGCCGCCATTACGTCCGGTTTTACCCCATAATACTGCCATGCAAACATTTGGCCGGTTCGTCCCATTCCGCACTGGACTTCATCGAAAATCAACAACATATCCCGTTCATTGCACAGTTCCCGGATACCTGTTAAGAATGCTTTTTCTGCTGGATAGATGCCGCCTTCTCCCTGAACCGTCTCTAAAATAACTGCACAGGTATTCTCCGTAATCAGGGCTTTCACGCTTTCCAGATCATTGTATCTGGCAAATTTCATACCTGGAAGCAAGGGCTGAAACGGTTCCTGGTAATGGGTATTTCCAGTCACCGATAAGGCTCCCATACTCCGTCCATGGAAGGAATGAACCATGGCAATTATCTCCGGTTCTCCCGCGCCTCCCTGTCCCTTCTGCTTTTTATTATAAGCGTAACGGCGGGCAATTTTTAAGGCTCCTTCAATGGCCTCTGTACCGCTGTTGGTGAAAAATACCTTCTCCATTTCAGACGCTTCCAGCAGTTTTTCTCCTGCTTTTACAGCTGGTTCATTATAAAATAAGTTAGAGGTATGGGTCAGCTTATCAATCTGACTTTTTAAAGTATCATTAAATTCCCTGTCTCCATATCCCAGAGCCATAACAGCAATTCCTGCTCCAAAATCCAGATACTCATTTCCCTCTGTATCGTATAAATGCATCCCTATTCCGTGGTCAAATACTACCGGAAAGCGATTGTACGTCTTATAAAAGACCTGTTCTCCAAGGCTGATTATCTGTTCGTTTCCTGCCATAACTACCTCTCTTCCCTGTTGTTTACAATAGCGGTTCCGATTCCTTTATTCGTAAAAATTTCCAAAAGCAGACAGTGGGGAATCCTGCCGTCTAAAATATGAACCCGATTGACTCCGTTTTCAATGGCGTCAACACAGTTCTGCAGTTTTGGAAGCATTCCTCCGCCCAGCATTCCGCTGCCGACAAACTCTTTGGCTTCCGCTGCCGTCATCTCTGAAATCAGCGAATTTTTATCTTCATAATCCTTATACACGCCCTCTACGTCTGTCAAAAATGCCAGCTTTTCTGCGTTAACTGCCCTGGCAATGGCACAGGCCGCATCATCTGCGTTAATGTTGTAGCTGACGTAATTGCTGTCAAAACCAATGGGGCAGATAATCGGAAGGAAATCCTTTTCCAGCAAATCATAGATAATCTGTGGATTGACCTCTGTCACATTTCCTACAAACCCAATATCCTGTCCATCTGACAGCTTCTTTTCGCATTTTAGCAGACAGCCGTCTTTTCCGCTGATTCCTACTGCACGGCAGCCCAGTTCATTGACCATCTGAACCAGACTTTTGTTGACTTTATTTAAGACCATTTCTGCAATCTCCATGGTCGGTTCGTCAGTAAACCGGAGGCCGTTTACAAACCTTGGTTCCATTCCCACTTTGCTGACCCACCGGCTGATTTCTTTTCCTCCGCCATGGATAATAATTGGTTTGAATCCAACCAGTTTTAACAGTACCACATCCTGGATAACATGATGTTTTAACTCTTCATCTACCATGGCGCTGCCGCCGTATTTCACTACAATAATCTTACGGTTAAATCTCTGAATATAAGGCAGGGCCTCGATTAACGTCTCGGCCTTCTGCATGATTTCTGCATCCAATTTCATCTTTCTCTTCCTCCCTTATCCGTGTCTGATCTGTCAGGTAATTGATGTCTCAGGAGCGATAATCCGCATTAATCTTTACGTAATCAAAAGTCAAATCGCAGCCCCACGCCGTAGCAGAAGCCGTTCCCATTTTCACATCTGCAATAGCCGTTACCTCTGGCTGGGATAAAATTTCCGTAGCCTTTTCCTCACTATAATCCAAAGCTACTCCGTTTTCAATAATTTTCAGCTTGCCAGCCGAACTTTCAAAATACAGATCTACGTTTTCCGGATCAAACTGAGCCCCGGAATATCCCATTGCACACAAAATTCTGCCCCAGTTGGCATCATGGCCAAAAACAGCTGCCTTTGTCAGAGAAGAAGTAATAATGGATTTGGACAAGGTTACTGCCTGTTCCTTGCTTTCTGCGCCTACTACTTTTACTTCAAATAAAGCTGTGCATCCTTCCCCGTCTCCTGCCATCTTCTTGGCCAAAGTCTCGTTTACGTAATTTAAAGCCTTGCAGAATTCCTGATAATCTTCATTTTTTTCCGTGATAACCGGATTTTCTGCCTGTCCATTTGCCAGCAGAAGAACCGTATCATTGGTAGAAGTATCTCCGTCAACCGAAATCATGTTATAAGTATCTTTAATATCTTCACTCAGCGCTTCCTGTAAAAGTTCCTTCGAAATCGCCGCATCCGTTGTAACAAAGCTTAGCATGGTACACATATTGGGATGTATCATACCCGAACCCTTGCACATGCCTCCCACTGTAACGGTTTTTCCGCCCAGCGTGATTTCCACTGCTGCCTCTTTCTTCTTTGTATCCGTAGTCATAATGGCTCTGGCAGCGCTGACTCCGGCTTCCCGGCTGTCTGACAAAACTGGAACCATTGCCTCAATTCCTGCGGTAATTTTCTCCATGGGAAGCTGCATTCCAATGACGCCGGTAGAGGCCACCAGTACGCTGTCCTCTGGAACGCCTAATGCCTTAGAAGCCGATCTGGCCGTTTCCTTACAGTACTCCATTCCCTCTGCTCCCGTACATGCATTGGCAATTCCTGCATTAACCACGACTGCATGAGCCAGAGCGCCGCTTGTCACCTGATTTTTATCCCATTTTACCGGAGCCGCCTTTACCAGATTGGTTGTAAAGGTTCCTGCTGACATGCAGGGACTTTCACTGTATATTAACGCCATATCCGGGCGATTCTGATACTTAATTCCCGCTGCTGTAGATGCTGCCTGAAATCCTTTTGCTGCCGTTACTCCGCCTTCTATTATCTTCATAAATCAAGCCTCCTGCTAACCGTTAAACCGGGTAATATTTTCTTCATTTAAGACGAAATCATAAAAATTTACATCTTCC